>NZ_JBSFHV010000038.1:0-55482 GCF_053597235.1 Streptomyces sp. NPDC001493 | reverse complement strand
GGGAGGGCGGCCGGGACGGCCTCGGTCTCGACCAGGTCCAGGGTGTAGGAGGCGGCGGTGTCGCCGGCGTCCTTCTGGAACTTCAGCCCGACCGGTCAGGTCGGGGCCGCCCCTCTGATGTGAGGTGTGACGTCTGGGCGCGGACCGCGCGATGCGGTGTGCCGCGCCCGCGCGGCGAGAAAAGTGGAGCGGAGGGTCCTACGGGGTGGTGGCCCCACAGGCGGGGTCCCTACGTGATGGCCGCCTTGCGAGGTGCCGGTCAGCGCATCTTTCCGCCGCGCGGCATCCGCATCCCCTTGGGCATGGGGCCCTTTGGCAGCGGCATGTTGCTCATCAGGTCGCCCATGGCCCGCAGGCGGTCGTTGGCCGCCGTGACCTGCGGTCCGCTCAGGATGCGCGGGTACTTCAGCATCTTGGTGCGCACCTTCTTCAGCGGCACCTGGCCCTCGCCGTCGCCCACGATGATGTCGTGCACGGGGACGTCGACGACGATGCGCGCCATCCGCTTCTTCTCGGCGGCCAGCAGGCTCTTCACCCGGTTCGGGTTGCCCTCGGCCACCAGCACGATGCCGGCCTTGCCGACCGCGCGGTGGACGACGTCCTGGCTGCGGTTCATCGCGACCGCCGGAGTGGTGGTCCAGCCGCGCCCGATCCGGTCCAGCACCGCTGCCGCGGCACCGGGCTGGCCCTCCATCTGGCCGAAGGCCGCAGCCTCCGCGCGCCGTCCGAAGACGATCATCATCGCGAGGACGGCCAGGACGAAGCCCAGGATGCCCAGGTAGAGCGGGTGACCGATCGCGAAGCCGATCGCGAGGATCACGCCGAAGACGACGATTCCCAGCCCCGCGAGCACGAGGCCGATCTTCGGGTCCGACCGCCGGGTCATCTTGTAGGTCAGGGCGATCTGCTTGAGCCGCCCCGCGTTCTCGGCGCTGTCCGCGCCTTCGGTGTTTGCCTTCCTCGCCATGTACAGAAGTTTACGTGGCCGAGGAACGGTGCTCCGCAACGGCCTCCAGTACGTGCTGGGCCTCGACCCGGTCCTTGGCCCGGCGGCGGTCCTCCAGGACCGCCGTCCAGGCGTTGCGGCGGGCGGTGCGCTGGCCGCTGCTCAGCAGCAGCGACTCCACGGCGCGGAGAGCGTGGGTGACGGTCGGAAGGGTGTGGGCACGTACCGGCGCGGCCTGCATCGTGTGTTCCCTCTCGGGGCGGTCCGCGCGAGGCGCGGAACGGGGTGCGGGAAACGGGCGCGACAGCGGGTTCGGCCACTGGGGCCCGCGGAACCCGGGGTCGCTGATCTGGAACTGCTCCGGGGCCGGGATCACTGGCTCCGGAACCCGGGGTCACTGCTCTGGGACCAGGGTCACATCCCGGTGTTACCAGGGCATGACCGGTCGGTCAAACACCAATGAAACCTTGACGCGGGCCGTGCGCACGCCGAGGCGGCCCATACGCGTCCCCCACCTGCGGAGGGCGTACGGGCCGCCTCGTGCGGGCGATTACCGCCCGGTAATGCCTTGTGCTCGGATTCACACGGACGCGGTGTGCGCGACCGTTCCGGCGGCGGCCGCGTCGCGGGCCGCCATCGCCTGCTGGAAGAGGCGCCCGGCGCGGTACGAGGAGCGGACCAGCGGACCCGACATCACACCGGAGTACCCGATGGCGTCGGCCTCGTCCTTCAGCTCCACGAACTCCTGCGGCTTCACCCAGCGCTCCACGGGGTGGTGCCGGACCGACGGGCGCAGGTACTGCGTGATCGTGATCAGCTCGCACCCGGCGTCGTGCAGGTCCTGGAGCGCCTCGCTGACCTCTTCGCGGGTCTCGCCCATGCCGAGGATCAGGTTCGACTTGGTCACCAGGCCGGCCTCGCGGGCCCGCGTGATGACTTCGAGCGAACGCTCGTACCGGAAGCCCGGGCGGATGCGCTTGAAGATCCGGGGGACCGTCTCGACGTTGTGCGCCAGCACCTCGGGGCGCGAGGAGAAGACCTCGGCCAGCTGGGCGGGCTCGGCGTTGAAATCGGGGATCAGCAGCTCGACCTTGGTGCGGCCGGCCTCGCGGCCGTCCGTCAGCGCGTGGATCTGGCGGACGGTCTCCGCGTACAGCCACGCACCGCCGTCCTCCAGGTCGTCGCGGGCGACGCCGGTGATCGTGGCGTAGTTCAGGTCCATCGTGACGACGGACTCGCCGACCCTGCGGGGCTCGTCGCGGTCCAGCGCCTGCGGCTTGCCCGTGTCGATCTGGCAGAAGTCGCAGCGCCGGGTGCACTGGTCACCGCCGATGAGGAAGGTCGCCTCGCGGTCCTCCCAGCATTCGAAGATGTTGGGACAGCCCGCCTCCTGGCAGACCGTGTGCAGCCCCTCGCTCTTCACGAGCTTCTGCAGCTGGTTGTACTCGGGGCCCATCTTCGCCCGGGTTTTGATCCACTCGGGCTTGCGCTCGATGGGGGTCTGGCTGTTCCGGACCTCCAGGCGCAGCATCTTGCGCCCGTCGGGTGCGACAGCGGACACTCCGGCACTCCCCTTTGCTTTCACTGCATTGGATTCTTCGGCGAACACCAGGGTACGCCCGTCATTCGCACGGCCTTACGTCCGGCCAACCTGTGGCCGACGGGGGCTATTCCCCGTACGGCCGAACCGCGCGGGCCGCGTACGCCCGCAGGGGCGCCCGGGGGCCCGTACGACAGCCCCCGGAGCGCCGCAGGTCAGGCGGTCGCGGGAGCGGACGCCACCTCGCGAGGCGCGAGCTCGGCGTTCTCCAGGACGTCGCGCAGGTGCTTCTCGACGACCGGGAGGACCTCCGCGATCGTGAGGTCGCGCCCCAGCTCGTACGCGAGCGAGGTCACACCCGCGTCGCGGATGCCGCACGGCACGATCCGGTCGAAGGACGTGTTGTCGGGGTTCACGTTCAGCGCGAAGCCGTGCATCGTGACGCCCTTGGCGACCCGGATGCCGATGGCGGCCAGCTTGCGGTCCTCGCGGCGCTGCCCGGCGTTGGAGGGGGCGTACTCCGGGCCGTTGAGCCGCGGGTCGAACTCCTCGTCGGTCAGCCGGGGGTCGAAGTCCAGCGACAGGCCGCCCAGCGACGGCCGCTGCTCGACCGGGTCGCCCAGCACCCAGACCCCGCTGCGCCCCTCGACCCGGCTGGTCTCCACGCCGAACTCGGCGGCGGCGCGGATCAGCGCCTCCTCCAGCCGGCGCACGTGCGCCACGACGTCGACCGGGCGCGGCAGCTTCTGGATCGGGTAGCCGACGAGCTGGCCCGGACCGTGCCAGGTGATCTTGCCGCCGCGGTCCACGTCGATGACCGGGGTGCCGTCCAGCGGTCGCTCGCTGTCGGTGGTGCGCCGCCCCGCCGTGTAGACGGACTGGTGCTCCAGCAGCAGGCAGGTGTCGGGGACGGTGTCCTCGAACCGCGCGGCGTGCAGCTCGCGCTGCTTCTGCCAGGCCTCCGTGTACTCGACGGCCTCCGGGCCGAACCCCAGCCGGACAAATCGCAGCTCGCTCACGGCGATGCCTCCCTACTCGTGGTGACGGGGAGCCCGGAGGGGTGCCTCCCGCCCGTCGTCACCGTGCACGGAACGCGGTCACCGTGCACACTGATCGCGCCCGAATCACTGTACGACCGTCCGGGACCGCACCGTCCGGCAGGTCATTTCGTCAGCGTGATCGGTACTCCTCACACGATCGGATGAACGTGGAGCGAACGCCGCCGGGGCCGCTCCCGGGGCCGCTAAATTCGCGCCGTTCCCCAAGGGCTGCCACGCCCGGCCCAGGCAAGGCAGGAGACCGCACCGCAGATGTCGGAACGACCCCCGCAGCGCACCCCGCACCCCCCGAACCGCAGACTCGCCGCCCTCATCGCCGAGGCCGGCTTCTCCCACGCGGGCCTGGCCCGACGGGTGGACCAGCTGGGGCTGGAGCACGGCCTCGACCTGCGGTACGACAAGACCTCGGTGACCCGCTGGCTGCGCGGCCAGCAGCCGCGCGGAACCACCCCCGCCCTGATCGCCGAGGTCTTCACCCGGCGCCTCGGCCGCCGGCTCACCGCCCAGGACCTCGGCCTGGACGCCTGCGCGCCCGTCTACGCCGGCCTGGAGTTCGCCTCCACCCCGGCCGAGGCCGTCGACATCGTCAGCGGACTCTGGCGCAAGGACTCGGGCAACCAGGCGGACCTCCGCAAGATCGCCTTCACCCCGGCCGGACTGGTGGTGCCGAGCCGGGACTGGCTGATCGGCCAGGCCGACGAGTCCGTCGCCCGGGGCGACCTCCCGGCCCCGGCCACCGGTGCCTCCGGAGCTCCGGGACCCCACGGCGAGAGCGCCCGGCCGGGACGGCCCGGCGCCGCCCCCGCCACGGGCCCGCTCCGGGACGCGAGGGCGGGTACCCGGACGGGCACCCTGCCCGGACCGGGCGGCGCCGGAAGCCCCGGGCCGAGTGCGCCCGGAACCCCCGGAGCCCAGGGCCCGGGGACCCCCGCCGGGGGCCCCTGGATCGGCGTCCAGCGCCCCGCTCCGGGCCACGCGCCCGGTCACACCCACGCACCCGGCCCCGACGGGAGTGCGGGTACGGCCCCCGCCGGCGCCCCGCGCCCCGCGGTGCCCCGCCAGCGGCAGACCGAGCGGGCGTCCGGCCAGCGCGTCGGCAACGGCGACGTCGCGGCCCTGCGCTCGGTCGGCGAACTCTTCCGCTCGCTCGACCACGCCTACGGCGGCGGACACGCCCGCCAGGCCCTGATCCGGTACCTGGAGCACGAGACCGAGCCCATGCTCCGGGGCCATTACACCGAGACGACCGGCCGCCGGCTCTTCGCGGCGGCGGCCGACCTGACCCGGCTGGCCGGCTGGACCTCGTACGACATCGCCGCGCACGGACTGGCCCAGCGCTACTTCGTCCAGGCCCTGCGGCTCGCCCAGGCCGCCGGGGACCGGGCGTACGGCAGCTACGTGCTGATCACGATGAGCCGGCAGGCCGTCTACCTCGGGCACGGCCGCGAGGCCGTCCAGCTCGCCCGGGTGGCCCAGCAGGGGGTGGGCTCCGCCGCGCCCCCGGCCGTCCAGGCGCTGCTGCACGCGGTGGAGGCGCGCGGGCACGGCGTGCTCGGGGACGCGCGGGCGTGCGCCGTATCGCTGGCGCGCGCGGAACGCGCCCTGGAGGCCGCCCGCCACGGCGACGAGGCGCCGCACTGGGCCCGGAACTTCGACGAGGCCCAGCTCGCCGACGAGCTCGCGCACTGCCACCGGGACCTCCAGCAGTACCGGGCCGCCGCCCTGCACGCGGAGCGCTCGCTCCAGCTGCGCGCGCCCGCGTACGCCCGGAGCAGGCTCTTCTGCCGGGTCGTCCTCGCCTCGGCCCGCCTCGGGCTCGGCGAGCTCGACCAGGCGTGCCTGCTGGGCGCCGAGGCGGCCCAGCAGGCACGCGAGATGCGGTCGGTCCGGGCGACGGAGTACGTACGCGAGTTCGAGCGCAAGCTGGAGCCCTACCGCGACGCGGCGGCCGTGCGCGGGTACCGCGAGCAGATCGCGGCCCTCGGCTGACGGACGCGGCCCCGGCTGACGGACGCGGCCCGCCACCGCCGGGACCGGGACCCGCCGGGACCGTCCAGGACCTCCCGGAAGGGAGGCGCGCTCAGGCGGCCCCCGACAGCGTGGCCCCCGGCTCCGGCAGGAACCCGGAACCCGCCCGGAGGTCGGCCAGGATCGCCTCCGCCGCGCGGCGGCCCGAGTGCAGGGCGCCCCGCAGGGTGCTGGTGTCCCGGTGGTCGCCGCACACGTACAGCCCGGCGAGCACCCGCACCGGGCGGCTCGGATCGTGCGGCGGGGTCATCACCGGGACCGCCTCGGCGGTGTGATGGGTGGCCAGCAGCTCCCAGTCGTCCGTGGGCGTCCCGTACAGCGCCGCCAGATGACCGCGCACCGCGCGGTCCAGACCGGGCGGCGGGGTGCCGAGCACCGCGGAGGTGATCAGCGCGCGGCCCCGCGGCGCCCGGGTGGGATCGATCTCGCTCATCACCGCCGAGTACGCGACCGGACCCGCCGCGCCCGCCTCCAGCACCAGCGAGGCGCCCGTCCGGGGAGCCTCCGGGGCCGTGTGGTGAACCACCGTCACCGGGTTGAAGCCGGGCACCCGCAGACCGGGCAGCAGCTCGGCGGCGGCCCCCGCGCCGGTGGCCACCAGCAGAGCGCGGCAGCTCAGCTCGCCGTGCTCCTTGGTGCGCACGGAGGTGGTGTCGGCCGCCGTCACCTGGACGTTCGTACGCACGGTGTCCGGCGGCAGCGTGGACGCCAGCAGCTCCGGCAGCGCCGCCGAACCGCCCTCCGGCACGCGGAGCCGGCCGCGCGCCCAGTCGCGCAGGACCAGTTCCGCGATCCGGCTCGACGCCCGCAGTTCCGGATCGCTCAGCAGGGCGGCGAGCAGCGGCCGGAGGAAACCGTCGACGGAACGGGCCGGCAGCCCGCGCGCCGCGAGGGCCGCCTCCGCCGCCCGGTCGGGCTTGGCCATGATGCGGGCCGTGGACGTGTTGGCCAGCCGCGCCAGCGACGCCCCGAGCCGGGCGCGGTCGAGGGCTTCGCCGACCGCCCCGCCCAGGCCGGCCGGGGCGGCACGGTCGCCGCCCACGGGGGCGCTCGAACGGGCGCGCGTGGGTTTGAACGCGCCCCTGGTGCTTCGTATGCCACCGGCGCGATAGCGGCGCCCGGCGTTGTGGACCACGACCGCCGGATCGAACTCGCGGAGCACCAGGGGCGCCAGCCCCGGTATGTCCCCGAACTCCTCCGGCACGCTGCCGAGCAGCGGACCGAGACGGTCGAGCCGGAACCCGTCCACCTCGTCCGTGGCCAGCCTGCCGCCGACGCGCGATGTCGCCTCCAGGACGCTGACGCTCACCCCCGCCCGTACGAGAAGGTGGGCGGCTGACAGGCCGGCTGTACCGGCTCCGATGATGACCACGTCCGCGTGGTGCGCAGGCTTGAGCACATGCCCTCCCCGAGTCGTGCGAGCGGTGGGAGGCTCATGCCCCCGACTGACTCCCGGAATGCCCGAGTTCGCCAAAGAGGCTAGGAGGATGGCCGATACCTGGACAGTCGCCCGCGCGAAGACACCGGTGCACGGGGTCGCACGGGCCCGCACGCGGAATCCGCGTCCGTGCCCCGCGCACGTGCCCCGGGCACGGCCCTGCGCACCGGCCCCCGCGGGCAGGCGCTCCGGGAGCCGGGTACCTCAGCCCAGGGCCGCGCGGATCGCGCTGTCGACGCCGGGGAAGGCGAAGGCGAAACCCGAGTCCAGCAGCTTGCGCGGGACCACCCGCTGACTGCCCAGCACGTCCTCGGCGAAGTCGCCCAGCGCGAGGCGGAGCGCCGGGGCGGGGGCGGTGAAGAGGGTGGGCCGGTGCAGCACCCGCCCCATCGCCGCCGTCACCTCCGCGTTGGTGACCGGATCGGGCGCGGTGAGGTTCACCGGCCCGGACAGGGCTTCCGTGTCGAGCAGATGGCGCAGGGCGGCGATGTGGTCGTGCAGCGCGATGAAGCTCCAGTACTGGCGGCCGTTGCCGAGCCGCCCGCCCAGCCCGGCCTTGAACAGCGGGAAGAGCCTGCCCCAGGCGCCGCCGCCCGAGGCGACGACCAGCCCGGTGCGCGCGTGCACGGTCCGGACGCCGGCCTCCTCGGCGGGCGCCGTGGCGGCCTCCCACTCCTCGCACACCGAGGGCAGGAACCCCTCGCCGGGCGGGGCGCCCTCGTCGACCGCGCGGTCACCGGTGTCGCCGTAGTAGCCGATGGCGGAACCCGAGACCAGGACCTTCGGCGGGGTGTCCAGGGAGGCGAGGGCCTCCGCGACCGCAGCCGTGCCCAGCACCCGGCTGTCGCGGATCTCCTTCTTGTACGCCTCGGTCCACCGGTGGTCCCCGACCCCGGCACCCGCCAGGTGGACCACCGCGTCGCAGCCGACCAGTCCGGCCACGTCGACGTACCCCCGGTGCGGGTCCCACTGGACCTCGTCACCCGCCTTCGCGGGCCGGCGCACCAGGCGGGCGACCTCGTGCCCGTCGGCCCGCAGCGAGCGCACGAGCGCCGCTCCGATGAGTCCGGTCGATCCGGTGACGGCGATACGGGAGTGCTCCATGGGCTCATCCTGCCCCATGGATCCCGACCGTGGATCGCCCGGACACGGCATGGCACAGTGACGCCCATGCCCCAGCTCCGCCTTCACGCCATACGCCCCGCGCTGCCCTCCGACGAGACCGCCCTCGCCGCGCTCGACCGGGAGACCTGGTCCACCCTGCACGCCGTGCAGCCCCGCCCGCAGCCGCCGTACCCGCCGTTCTTCGACGAGCGCCACTCACCCCGCGACTTCCTCGTGGCCGAGACGGTGGCAGAGAGTGTGCCGGAGGGCGAGCGCGTCGCCCAGGGAGCCCCGCGCATCGCCGGATACCTCCGCCTGGTCGCGCCCACCCCGCTCGCCTGCAACCAGCACGTCCGGCAGATTCAGGGCCTCGCCGTCGACGCCGGGGCGCGCGGGCTGGGCATCGGGCGGGCGCTGCTGCGCGCCGCGTTCACCGAGGCGCGCCGCCAGGGCGCCAACCGGATCACCCTGCGCGTCCTCGGCCACAACACCCCGGCCCGCGCGCTCTACGCCTCCGAGGGGTTCGCCGTGGAGGGCGTGCTGCCGGGCGAGTTCTTCCTGAACGGCGGGTACGTCGACGACGTGCTGATGGGGCGCGCGCTCTGAGGACGCGTGGCGACGCGTGCGTGGCGTGTGAAGCCGCTCAGCCCTCGCCGAACCGCTCCCACAGCGCCGGCAGCCGTGCCGCCAGCACCTCGTCGTTCTCGAAGGAGAACGGCACCCCGGCCGGTTCGCGGGCCTGCGGAGGCAGCCCCAGGTCCGGCGAGACGACGCCGGTGAGCTGCTCGTACGCCTCGTCGGCCGCGTAGCCCAGCTCCTCGCCGTCCCCGTCGACCTCCTCGTCGAAGTCGTCCAGGAGCTCGGCGAGATCGTCCGGGTCCTGCAGCGCCCCCTCGAACACCTCCCGGCCCTGGCCGATCAGCCAGCACCGGAAGAAGTCGAAGGCGTCGTCGCCCGCGCCGCCGAGCAGCAGGGCGGCGGCGCCCCACAGGTCCCAGCGGTACGCGCGGTGGTAGCGGGCCTCGAAGTGCCGGGCGAAGTCGAGCACGGTCTCGGGATCCAGCCGCACCAGCCGTTCCACGAGCAGATCGGCGTGCTCCTCGGGGTCGCCCTCGGCGGCCTCGCGGGTGGTGTCGATGAGCTCCCAGAACTCCGTCTCGTCCATCACGGGTCCAGCATCGGCCGAGGCGGCGGCCCCCGCCACGCGGAGCCTCCTACCGGTAGAGGCCGTGCATCCGGGCCGCCGCCCCGCGGAAGCGCTCGCGCAGCGCGGCCGGTGCCAGCACCTCCACCTCGGCGCCCAGCGCCAGCAGCTGCTCGTACGCCACCTCCGGCGACTCCACCGGCAGGGTGACCGTCCACCGCCCCTCGCCGTCCGGCGGCCCGGCGGCGGCCAGCGCCTCCTCTGCGGCGGCCCGGTCCACCAGGTGCGGGAGCCGCCGCGCGCCCGCACCGGAGATCCGTACGGTCACCTCGGTACGGAGCAGGGAGCGGGCGAACCGCGCGGAGCGGGCGGCCCAGAACCCGGCCAGGTCGAAACCGGCGTCCCGCTCGAACCGGCCGCCGTCCGGCTCGACCGAGACGAACCGGTCGACCCGGTACACCCGGAAGCCGACCTGGGCGGAAGGAGCGTCGGCGGAGTCCGCGACCCGGGCGCAGAGGTACCAGACGCCCGCCTTCAGCACGAGTCCGTACGGCAGGAGGGCCCGGTCCACCTCGGCGCCGTCCCGGAGGTAGCGCGCCCGGACCGTGAGGTCGTCGCGGACGGCCTCCGCCACGACGGGCAGCAGCGCCGGGGCGACCGGTTCCTGGAACCAGCCCGGGGCGTCCAGATGGAAGCGCCGGGCCACCGTGTCCGGGGTGTCCCGCAGCGAGGGTGTCAGGGCGGCGGCCACCTTGAGGCGGGCGGCGGACGCGGCGTCCTGGAGGCCCAGGTCGCGCAGGGCGGTGGGCAGCCCCGAGAGGAAGAGCGCCTCGGCCTCGCCCCGGGCGAGACCGGTGAGGCGGGTGCGGTAGCCGTCGACCAGGTGGTACCCACCGGTCCGGCCGCGCTCCGCGTACACCGGGACGCCCGCCTCGGAGAGGGCGGCCGCGTCCCGTGCGACGGTCCGCTCCGACACCTCCAGCTCCGCCGCCAGCTCGGCTGCGGTCATCCCGGGACGGGACTGGAGGAGCAGCACCATGGTGATCAGTCGGGCCGCGCGCATACCCCCATTCTCGTCGATGCGCGAGGGCGGCCGGGGCGCCGCGGAGCACACGGAGAACGCCGTGGCCCCTCCGGTGTTCCGGAGGGGCCACGGCGTTCACGGCAAAGACGTCAGGGCCTGCGGATCAGAGTCCGTAGCGCTCCCGGGCCTCCTTGATCGTGGCGGCCGGGACCTCGCCGCGCTTGGCGAGCTGGGCCAGGGCCGCGACGACGACCGACTGCGCGTCGACACCGAAGTGGCGGCGGGCGGCGTCACGGGTGTCGGAGAGGCCGAAGCCGTCCGTACCGAGCGAGGACCAGTCCTGCTCCACCCACTGGCTGATCTGGTCCGGAACCTGGCGCATCCAGTCGCTGACCGCGAGCACCGGGCCGGGGGCACCGGCGAGCGCCTGCGTGACGTACGGCACCCGCTCCTCGCCCCGGAGCAGCGCGGCGTCGGCCTCCAGCGCGTCGCGGCGCAGCTCGCCCCACGAGGTGGCGGACCAGACGTCGGCGGTGACGCCCCAGTCGGCGGCCAGCAGCTCCTGGGCCTCCAGGGCCCAGTGGATGGCGGTACCGGAGGCCAGCAGCTGCAGGCGCGGCGCGTCGGCCTTGGCCGGCGTGCCCTCCTTGAAGCGGTACAGGCCCTTGACGATGCCCTCCTCGATGCCTTCCGGCATCGCGGGCTGCGGCTTCGGCTCGTTGTAGACCGTCAGGTAGTAGAAGACGTTGGAGTCCTCGCCCTCGACGGGCTCGCCGTACATCCGGCGCAGACCCTCCTTGACGATCACCGCGATCTCGTACGCGAAGGCCGGGTCGTAGTTGAGCGACGCCGGGTTCGTGGCCGCGATCAGGTGCGAGTGGCCGTCCGCGTGCTGGAGGCCCTCACCCGTCAGGGTCGTACGGCCGGCCGTGGCGCCGACGATGAAGCCCTTGCCGAGCTGGTCGGCGAGCTGCCACATCTGGTCGCCGGTCCGCTGCCAGCCGAACATCGAGTAGAAGATGTAGAACGGGATCATCGTCTCGCCGTGCGTCGCGTACGACGTGGACGCGGCGATGAAGTCCGCCATGGAACCGGCCTCGGTGATCCCCTCGTTGAGGATCTGGCCGTCCTTGGCTTCCTTGTAGTACATCAGCTGGTCGCGGTCGACCGGCTCGTACGTCTGGCCCAGCGGCGAGTAGATGCCGGCCGAGGGGAAGAGCGACTCCATACCGAAGGTACGGGCCTCGTCCGGGACGATCGGAACCCAGCGCTTGCCGGTCTCCTTGTCCCGCATCAGGTCCTTGGCGAGGCGGACGAAGGCCATGGTGGTGGCCATCTCCTGCTTGCCGGAACCCTTCTTCAGCGCGGCGAACGCGCGCTCCTCGGGCTGCGGCAGGGCCGCGGCGTGCACCCGGCGGGCGGGGGCGGGGCCACCGAGGGCCGCGCGGCGCTCCTGGAGGTAGCGGACCTCGGGGGAGTCGGCGCCGGGGTGACCGTAGGGCACCACACCGCTCTCGAAGGCGCTGTCCGGGATCGGCAGGCCGAGCAGCTCGCGCATGTCCTTGAACTCGTCCAGGGACAGCTTCTTCATCTGGTGGTTGGCGTTCTTGGACTCGAAGCCCTTGCCGAGCGTGAAGCCCTTCACCGTCTGGGCGAGGATCACGGTCGGGCCGCCCTTGTGCTCCAGGGCCGCCTTGTACGCCGCGTAGACCTTGCGGGCCTCGTGGCCGCCGCGCGAGGTGTAGAAACACTCGGCGATCTTCGCGTCGGTGAGCAGCTTCGCCAGCTCGACGAGCGCGGGCTCGGCGCCGAAGAAGTGCTCACGGATGTACGCGACGTCACGGGTGGCGTACGTCTGGAACTGCGCGTCCGGGACCTCGCGGAGACGGCGGACCAGCGCACCGGTGGTGTCGAGCTGGAACAGCTCGTCCCACGCGTTGCCCCAGAGCGTCTTGACGACGTTCCAGCCGGCCCCGCGGAAGGCGCCTTCCAGCTCCTGGACCACGCGGAAGTTGGCGCGGACCGGGCCGTCGAGACGCTGCAGGTTGCAGTTGATGACGAAGGTCAGGTTGTCGAGACCCTCACGGGCGGCGAGCGCCAGGGCGGCCGTCGACTCGGGCTCGTCCATCTCGCCGTCGCCCAGGAAGGCCCAGACGTGCGAGTTCGACGTGTCCTTGATGTTGCGGTTGGCCAGGTAGCGGTTGAAGCGCGCCTGGTAGATCGCCGACAGCGGGCCGAGGCCCATCGACACGGTGGGGAACTCCCACAGCCAGGGCAGACGCCGCGGGTGCGGGTAGGACGGCAGGCCGTCGCCGCCCGACTCCTGACGGAAGTTGTCGAGCTGCTGCTCGCTCAGCCGGCCGTCGAGGAACGCGCGGGCGTAGATGCCGGGGGAGGCGTGCCCCTGGATGTAGAGCTGGTCACCGGAGCCGTCCCCCTCCTTGCCGCGGAAGAAGTGGTTGAAGCCCGTCTCGTACAGCCAGGCCGCGGAGGCGAAGGTGGCGATGTGGCCACCGACGCCGTACTTCGCCCCGCGGGTCACCATGGCCGCCGCGTTCCAGCGGTTCCACGCGGTGATGCGGGATTCCATCTCCAGGTCGCCGTCGAACTCGGGCTCGGCGGCGGTCGGGATGGAGTTGACGTAGTCGGTCTCCAGCAGCTTGGGCAGCGCGAGACCGGCGCCTTCGGCGTGTTCGAGCGAACGCCTCATCAGGTACGCGGCGCGATGCGGCCCCGCGGCCTTGGTCACGGCGTCCAGAGAGGCCGCCCATTCGGCGGTCTCTTCGGGGTCGCGGTCCGGGAACTGGTCGAGTTCGCTCGGACGCTTTCCTACGGGGTCGGTCATGATCGCCGCCTTCCGGAGTGGGAGGGGGTGGAGAAGTCCCTGGCTGGCAGGACAGGGCGACGGGCCGGTGGGCCCGCGGAGAACTGTAAATCCCTGATCGATGATCGATCAAAGGGTTGAAAGGGAAAACTTCTCGATATGAAGAAAATGGCATGGGGTGCCGCCAAATGGGGCACGGAGTGACGGGATGAAATGGGGTAAAACGGTCACCATTCGCTCGGAAGAGCGGCAGCAGTGACAGATGGGAAACCTGACGGCAACGCGGGCGTGAGAAATAACAAGTACGGCTCCGGCCGCCGAGCACCCGTCGAGCGGTACGGACGGCCCGCGCGACGGGGCCTCACGCACCCGGGCCTAGCGGTTGCGGACGGCCCGCGCGACCGGTCCTCATCCGCCGGGGCGAGCGGTCACGGACGGCCCGCGCGACCGGTCCTCACGCGCGAGGCGCGCAGCCCAGCACGTGTGCCTTGACCAGCGTGCCGATCTGCGGGTCCTGCCGCGTGAACGCGTCGATGAGCGCCTCGTGCTCCTCCGCGTACGACTTCTGCACCGTGCCCAGCCACCGGATCGACAGAGCCGTGAACACCTCGATGCCAAGACCCTCCCAGGTGTGCAGCAGCACCGCGTTGCCGGCCGCCCGCACCAGCTCCCGGTGGAAGCCCACCGTGTGGCGCACCTGCGCCTCCCCGTCGGCCGTCCGGTCGGCCTCGTAGAGGGCCGTCACGTGCGGCTGGAGGGCCGAGCAGTCGCTCCCGAGGGCGGGGGCCGCCAGCTCCGCCGCGATCTGCTCCAGACCCGCCCGTACGGGATAGCTCTCCTCCAGGTCCGCGGCCGTGAGGTTGCGGACCCGGACGCCCTTGTTGGGCGCCGACTCGATCAGCCGCAGCGTCTCCAGCTCCCGCAGCGCCTCGCGCACCGGCGTCTGGCTGACCTCCAGCTCGGTGGCGATCCGGCGCTCCACGATCCGCTCGCCCGGCTTCCAGCGCCCGCTGACTATCCCGTCCACGATGTGCTCGCGGATCTGCTCGCGCAGCGAGTGGACGACGGGCGGGGTCATGAGGTGCTCCTTCGGGCGAACCGGCGCCGACTGCGACCGGCCCCGGCCACCGGGGTGGCCGCGGTGTCTAGACAATACGGCGGCGCCCCCGCCCGGGAGGTGGTCCGGACGGGGGCGCTGCTGGTGAGGCTCGTTACAGCCGGGTCGTTCAGAGGCCGAGCTCGACCTCGAACTCACCGGCCTCCAGGATCGCCTTGACCGAGGTCAGGTAACGGGCGGCGTCCGCGCCGTCCACCAGACGGTGGTCGTAGGAGAGCGACAGGTACGTCATGTCACGGATGCCGATGACGGTGCCCTCGGCGGTCTCGATGACGGCCGGGCGCTTCACCGTGGCACCGATGCCCAGGATGGCCGCCTGGTTCGGGGGCACGATGACGGTGTCGAACAGCGCACCGCGCGAACCGGTGTTGCTGATGGTGAAGGTGGCACCCGACATGTCGTCCGGGGTGAGGCCGCCACCGCGGGCCTTGCCGGCCAGCTCGGCGGTCTTCTTCGAGATACCGGCGATGTTCAGGTCGCCCGCACCCTTGATGACCGGGGTCATCAGACCCTTCTCGGCGTCCACGGCGATGCCGATGTTCTCCGAGTCGAAGTACGTGATGGTGCCCTCGTCCTCGTTGATCCGGGCGTTGATGACCGGGTGGGCCTTCAGCGCCTGGGCCGCCGCCTTCACGAAGAACGGCATCGGGGACAGCTTGACGCCCTCGCGGGCGGCGAACGCGGCCTTCGCCTGGTTGCGCAGCTTCATCAGCTTGGTGATGTCGACCTCGACGACCGAGGTCAGCTGGGCCTGTGAGTGCAGCGCCTTCATCATGTTCTCGCCGATGACCTTGCGCATGCGGGTCATCTTGACGGTCTGACCGCGCAGCGGCGACGCCTCCAGCTTCGGCGCCTTGGAGGCGGCCGGAGCGGCGGCAGCGGCGGGGGCCGGAGCCGGAGCGGCTGCGGCGGCCTTGGCGGCCTCCGCGGCGGCGACGACGTCCTGCTTGCGGATGCGGCCACCGACGCCGGTGCCCTTCACCGCGCCCAGGTCGACGCCGTTCTCCGAAGCGAGCTTGCGGACCAGCGGCGTGACGTACGCGCCGTCGTCACCGGAGGTCGCGACCGGGGTGACCGGAGCCGGAGCGGCGACCGGAGCCGGGGCGGCAGCCGGAGCCGGGGCGGCGGCCACGGGCGCCGGAGCGGCGGGCGCCACCGGGGCCGGGGCGGCCGGAGCCGGGGCCGGAGCGGCCGGGGCAGCCGGAGCGGCCGGGGCCGGAGCAGCGGCGGCCGGGGCCGGGGCGGCGGCGGCCGGGGCCGGGGCGGCGGCCGGCGCAGCGCCCTTGGCACCGATGACGGCGAGCTTGGCGCCGACCTCGGCGGTCTCGTCCTCACCGACGACGATCTCCAGCAGCACGCCGGAAACAGGGGCCGGGATCTCGGTGTCGACCTTGTCCGTGGAGACCTCGAGCAGGGGCTCGTCCTCCGTGACCTCCTCGCCGACCTCCTTCAGCCAGCGGGTGACGGTGCCCTCGGTGACGCTCTCGCCGAGCGCCGGAAGGGTGACGTCGGTGCCCTCGGCGGAGGGCGCGGCGGCGGGGGCCTCGGCGGCCGGGGCCGGGGCCTCGGCGACGGGGGCGGCGGGGGCCTCGGCGACGGGCGCGGCGGCCGGAGCGGCAGCCTCGGCCGGAGCCGCGGCGGGGGCGCCGGAGCCGTCGTCGATGACGGCCAGCTCGGCGCCGACCTCGACGGTCTCGTCCTCGGCGACCTTGATGGAGGCCAGGATGCCGGAGACGGGGGAGGGGATCTCGGTGTCGACCTTGTCGGTCGAGACCTCGAGCAACGGCTCGTCAGCCTCGACGCGCTCGCCCTCGGCCTTCAGCCAACGGGTGACAGTGCCCTCGGTGACGCTCTCGCCGAGCGCCGGAAGGGTTACGGAAACCGACATGGTTTCGGTTGCTCCTTACGAATTGCGGAAGTGGTCGGTCGTCGCCCGGGACTGGATCAGTCGTGGGAGTGGAGCGGCTTGCCGGCCAGCGCGAGGTGGGCCTCGCCCATGGCCTCGTTCTGGGTCGGGTGGGCGTGGATGAGCTGCGCGACCTCGGCCGGCAGCGCCTCCCAGTTGTAGATCAGCTGTGCTTCGCCGACCTGCTCGCCCATGCGGTCGCCGACCATGTGGACGCCGACCACGGCACCGTCCTTGACCTGGACGAGCTTGATCTCGCCCGCGGTCTTCAGGATCTTGCTCTTGCCGTTGCCCGCCAGGTTGTACTTGAGGGCGACGACCTTGTCCGCGCCGTAGATCTCCTTGGCCTTGGCCTCGGAGATGCCGACGGAGGCGACCTCGGGGTGGCAGTACGTCACCTTCGGCACACCGTCGTAGTCGATCGGGACGACCTTCAGGCCGGCCAGCCGCTCCGCGACGAGGATGCCCTCGGCGAAGCCGACGTGCGCGAGCTGGAGGGTCGGGGCGAGGTCGCCCACGGCCGAGATGGTCGGCACGTTGGTCTGCATGTACTCGTCGACGAGGACGTAGCCGCGGTCCATCGCGACGCCGGCCTCCTCGTAACCGAGGCCCTGCGACACCGGGCCGCGGCCGATCGCGACCAGCAGCACCTCGGCCTCGAAGGTCTTGCCGTCGGCGAGGGTCACGCGGACGCCGTCCTGCGTGTACTCGGCCTTGTCGAAGAAGGTGCCGAGGTTGAACTTGATGCCGCGCTTGCGGAACGCGCGCTCCAGAAGCTTCGAGCTGTTCTCGTCCTCGACCGGGACCAGGTGCTTCAGGCCCTCGACGATGGTCACGTCGGTGCCGAAGGACTTCCACGCCGAGGCGAACTCGACGCCGATGACGCCGCCGCCGAGCACGATGGCCGACTTCGGGACACGGTCCAGCTTCAGCGCGTGGTCCGAGGAGATGATCCGGTTGCCGTCGATCTCCAGGCCCGGCAGCGAGCGCGGCACGGAGCCGGTCGCCAGCACGATGTGGCGGCCCTGGATGCGCTCGCCGTTCACGTCCACCGAGGTCGGGGACGACAGGCGGCCCTCACCCTCGACGTAGTGCACCTTGCGCGAGGCGATGAGACCCTGCAGGCCCTTGTACAGGCCGGAGATCACTTCGTCCTTGTACTTGTGGACGGCCTCGATGTCGATGCCCTCGAAGGTGGCCTTGACACCGAACTGCTCGGCCTCGCGCGCCTGGTCGGCGATCTCGCCGGCGTGCAGCAGCGCCTTGGTCGGGATGCAGCCGTTGTGCAGGCAGGTACCGCCGACCTTGCCCTTCTCGATCAGGGCGACGTCCAGGCCCAGCTGCGCTCCGCGAAGGGCCGCGGCGTAACCGCCACTGCCACCGCCGAGGATCACTAGGTCGAAAACGGTGCTGGCGTCGTTCGCCACGTCACGTCCTCCATGCATGTGCGCCGTACGCCGGGCCCCGTGGGGTGTGACCGGCCGGTCGGCTGGTGTTCGGCCGCTTGAGTCGTTCGGCCCTGTGGTGGGGGCCCTGTCCTGCCGAGAACCCATCTTCGCACTTGTTGACCGTCGGCGGGACGCGGGGCCCGGTCCGGACAGGGCGCCACAGGTCCCGGGACGGGTCGCTTCCGCGTAGAAACGTATGGATTCAGCCGAGTTCGTCCAGAGCGAAACCCCGCAGGGCGGCGCCCGTCCCGGTTCGTACGGCGCACGCAATGCGTACAGCCCCGGACATCCGCCCGGGGCTGTACGACTTTGGTCACAGAGGACCGGCGGGTGGTCAGCCCAGGTCGCCGTCGGCGGTGCGCTCCGCGAGACGGATCAGGGTGCGGACCGAGGAGCCGGTGCCGCCCTTGGGGGTGTAGCCGTACGGGGCGCCCTCGTGGAAGGCCGGGCCCGCGATGTCCAGGTGCGCCCAGGCGATGCCCTCGCCGACGAACTCCTTGAGGAACAGACCGGCCACCAGGCCGCCGCCCATCCGCTCGCCCATGTTGGCGATGTCGGCGGTCGGGGAGTCCATGCCCTTGCGCAGGTCGGCGGGGAGCGGCATCGGCCAGGACGCCTCGCCGACCTCCTCGGCGATCTCGTGGATCGTCGTACGGAAGGCGTCGTCGTTGGCCATGATGCCGAAGGTGCGGTTGCCCAGCGCCAGCACCATCGCGCCGGTCAGGGTCGCCACGTCGACGATCGCGTCGGGGGCCTCCTCGGAGGCGCGGGTCAGCGCGTCGGCGAGGACGAGCCGGCCCTCGGCGTCCGTGTTGAGGACCTCGACGGTCTTGCCGCTGTACATGCGCAGCACGTCACCCGGGCGGGTGGCGTTGCCGCCGGGCATGTTCTCCGCGAGCGCCAGCCAGCCGGTGACGTTGACGCGCAGGCCGAGACGGGACGCGGCGACGACGGTGGCGAACACGGCGGCGGCGCCGCTCATGTCGCACTTCATCGTCTCGTTGTGGCCGGCCGGCTTGAGCGAGATGCCGCCCGAGTCGTAGGTGATGCCCTTGCCCACCAGGGCCAGGGTCTTCTCCGCCTTCGGGTGCGTGTAGGCGAGCTTCACCAGGCGGGGGCCGTGGACCGCACCCTGGCCGACGCCGACCAGGCCGCCGTAGCCGCCCTTGACCAGGGCCTTCTCGTCGAGCACCTGGACCTTGATGCCGTGCTCCTTGCCCGCGGCGGTGGCCACGGCGGCGAAGGACTCGGGGAAGAGGTCGTTCGGCGGGGTGTTGATCAGGTCGCGGGCGCGGTTGATCTCCTCCGCCACGGCGACGGCGCGCTCGGCAGCGGCCTTGAACGCCTTGTCGCGCGGCTTGGCGCCGAGCACGGTGACCTCGGCGAGCGGCAGCTTGGGGCCGTTGGCCTTGGCCGACTTGGGAGCGAGCTTGTTCTCGCCGCCCTGGTAGGCGGTGAAGGCGTAGGCGCCGAGCAGGGCGCCCTCGGCGACGGCGCCGGCGTCCTCCACGGTCGAGGCCGGCAGGGCGAAGCCGGCCTTCTTCGCGCCACCCAGGGCGCGGGCGGCGGCACCGGCGGCGCGGCGCAGGATCTCGGAGTCGTAGGCGTCGTCCGAGTCCGGGACGGCGCCCAGGCCGACGGCGATGACGACGGGCGCCTTGAGGCCGCCGGCGGCGGGGACCTTGACGAGTTCGCCCTCGGCACCGGTGGCACCCAGGGTCTCCAGGACAGCGGCGAGCTTTCCGCCGAAGGCCTTGTCCACGGCCTCGGCGCCCGGTGCGAGCACCGGGCCCTTGGAGCCCTTGGCGAGACCGACGACGAGTGCGTCGGCGCGCAGCGTCGCCGCGCCTGCGGTGCTGAGAGTGAGAGCAGTCACGGTGGTGAATTCTCGCTTCCGTTGAGTAACTGGATCGGTCGAGGGGGTGGGGCCGACCGTGCCCGGCGCATCGTAGATGTGCCCGTTGTGCGCAGGGAACGAGCCTACGCGCGCCGTTTTCGCCGTTTCACGCCGGTGTTCACCGTTCGGGAGGAGTCCGGCGGACGTCCGGGCCGGTCCACGCGGTGCGCGGGACGAACCGGCCGGGCGCATAAGGTCGTTGGCGACAGGCGGGTCCCGGGGCGGACCGGGACGCGCACGGCATGTGCGGCATGTACGGATACGGGAACGGGGTCGGGGAACGGTGTACGGGACCGGGTGGTGTTCGGGCCGGCCGGTGGCGGTCGCCCTCCTGATGGTGTCTCCGCTGCTCTCCGCCTGCACCTCGGGAGAGCCCCCACAGCCCCCGGCGGGCCGCTCCGCCGCCGCCTCCGCGGACGCGGCGGACCCGGCGGCCGGGCGCTGGCGCCCCCGGCCCGGCCTGGACTGGCAGTGGCAGCTCTCCGGGCGGCTCGACCCCACCGTGGACGTCCCGGTGTACGACATCGACGGCTTCGACCACGACGCCGCCGCGGTCGCCGGCCTGCATGACCGGGGCAGCAAGGTCATCTGTTACCTCTCCACCGGCGCCCACGAGGACTTCCGCCCGGACGCCGACGCGTTCCCGGCGGCCCTGCTGGGCAAGGGCAACGGCTGGGACGGCGAGCGCTGGCTCGACGTCAGGCGCACCGACCTCCTGGAGCCCCTGATGGAGACCCGGATCGCGATGTGCGCCGAGAAGGGCTTCGACGCCGTCGAACCGGACAATATGGACGGCTACCGCAACGACACCGGCTTCCCGCTCACGGCCGCCGACCAGTTGGCGTACAACCGGCTGATCGCCCGTATCGCCCACCGCCACGGCCTGGCGGTCGGCCTCAAGAACGACCTGGACCAGATCCCCGCACTCGAACCGGACTTCGACTTCGCGGTGAACGAGCAGTGCGCCCAGTACGAGGAGTGCGAGGAGCTGGTCCCGTTCGTCGCGGCGGACAAGGCCGTCTTCCACGTCGAGTACGAGCTGCCGGCCGCCGCGTTCTGCGCCCGCTCGCGCGAACTCGGGCTCAGCTCGCTGGAGAAGAAGTACGAGCTCGGCGCCTGGCGCAGGAGCTGCGCGACGGACGCGGGGGAGTCCGCGGCGCCCTGACCGGCGCGTTCCGTCCGTACGACCCCCGTACGGCCCCTCGGGCATCCTGCCCGTACGACCCCGTACGGCGCCCTCGGGCCTCGGGCGGCCGCACTGCCCTCGGCCCGCGCACGGCCGCACGGGCCTCCCGTCAGCCGAGCACCAGCACCACCAGGGCCGCCGTGGCCGCCGTCTCCTCCACGGCGCCGAACACGTCGCCCGTCACCCCGCCGAACCGCCGCACGCAGTGCCGCAGCAGCACGTCGGACGCCCCGAGGGCCAGCAGCGCGGCGAGCGCGTGGTGCACGGCCCCGTCCGCCCCGGACACCGCTCCGGCCGCGCCGCAGACCGCGACGGCGACCACTGAGACCAGGGCCGCCCCCGCCCGCGGGACCGTCCCGGCCACCGCCGCGCCCAGCCCCTCCGGGCGGGCCGCCGGGACGCCGCGGCGCGAGGCCAGGGTCAGCGCCAGACGGGCCGCGACGCCGGCCACCACCGTGCCCGCCGCGCCCTGCTCCCAGCCCCGCCCGTACAGCTCGTAACCGGCGGCGACCTGGGCCAGCAGCACGAAGAGCAGGGTGATCACACCGAACGGCCCGATGTCCGACTGCTTCATGATCCGCAGCGCGTCCTCGGCCGGTTTGCCGCTGCCGAGCCCGTCCGCCGTGTCCGCGAGCCCGTCCAGATGGAGACCCCGGGTGAGTACGGCCGGTACGGCGGCGGAGGCGACGGCGGCGAGCAGCGGACCCGAGCCGGCCAGCAGCGCCAGCGAACCGGGCACCGCCGCCAGCAGCCCCACCACGAGCCCGGCGAGCGGCGCGCGGAGCATGCCCGCACGGGCGGTGTCACGGTCCCAGCGGGTGACGCGGACGGGGAGCACGGTGAGGGTGCCGAAGGCGAAGCGGAGGCCGTGGCTGTTCAGGGAGGTCACCGCGAGCACGGTAGTGCGTGCGCAAGGCCCCCCGATCGGACAATATGTGACGAATATGCACAAGGATGGCTGATCGGGAGAGGGTGGCATGGGTCACTGGTGGCACACCAACATCACCGAACCGGGAAAGCTGCCGCTGCTCCTCGCGCTGGCCGCGTTCGTGCTGACCTTCGCCATCACCCGCACCATCACCCGCATGATCCGGGCCGGGAAGGGGCCGTTCCGCAACATCACCCCGGGCGGGGTCCACGTCCACCACGTCGTCCCCGGCGTCGTGCTCTCCGTCCTCGGCGGCTTCGGTGCGGTTGCCAGCGGCCAGCACGGCGTCACCGCGGGGGTCTTCGCGGTGATCTTCGGGGTCGGGGCGGGCCTGGTGCTGGACGAGTTCGCGCTGATCCTGCACCTGGACGACGTCTACTGGACGGAGCAGGGCCGCCAGAGCGTCGAGATGGTCGTGCTGACGACCTCGCTCGTGCTGCTGGCCCTCGCGGGCTTCTCGCCCCTCGGGGTGGACGAGCTGACGGACGAACAGGAGAACGGCCGGCTCGGCCTCGTCCTGACGATGATCGTCAACTTCCTCTTCGTGCTCGTCGCGCTCTTCAAGGGCAAGGCGCGGATGGCGGTCGTCGGCGCCCTCGTCCCCTTCGTCGCGGTGATCGGCGCCCTCCGCCTGGCCCGCCCCGCCTCGCCCTGGGCCAAGCGGTTCTACGGCCGACGCCACAAGGCCCGCGCCCGCGCGGTGCTGCGCGCCTACCACCACGACGTGCGGTGGGCCGGGCCCCGCCGCAGGTTCCAGGACCTGATCGGCGGGGCCCCGGACCGGGTACCGCTGCCCGGCCCGAAGCCCTGACCCGTACTCAGACGGCCGGGTCCGCCACCGCGGCGCCCCGCTCGTCGACCTGCTTCTCGTCCGGCTCGGCGTCCGGCTCGGTGTCCGGCTCCTCGGCGGGCTTCTCCGGCTCGCGCTCCGGTAGTTCGGCGGCGAACGCGGCGGCGGCCCGCACCAGCGGGAGGGCGAGCAGTGCGCCCGCACCTCCGCCGACCGTCACCCCGTGGTCGAGCAGCGGCGTCAGCGCCATCCGGTCCAGCGCCTTCGCCTGCGCCGGCTCCCCGCTCGCGTGGCCGGCCAGCCACCAGTCCGGAGCCCGGAACGCGGCCCGCTGAGCCACCAGCGCGCAGGCGGCCGAGACCACGCCGTCCAGGATCACCGGGAGCCGGCGCACCGCGCACTGGAGCAGGAACCCGGTCATCGCCGCGAGGTCCGCGCCGCCCACCGTCGCCAGCAGCTCCAGCTGGTCCCCGAGGACCGGACGGGCCCGGCGCAGCGAGTCACGGATCGCGGCGCACTTGCGCATCCACGCCAGGTCGTCGATCCCCGCGCCGCCGCGCCCGGTCACCACCGAGGCGTCGGTGCCGCACAGTGCGGCGATCAGAGTGGAGGCCGCCGTCGTGCCGCCCACGCTGAGGTCGCCCAGCACCACCAGATCCGTACCGGAGTCCGCCTCCTCGTCCGCGATCCGGATGCCCAGCGCCACGGCCTCGGCGGCCTCCTCGGCGGTCAGCGCGTTCTCGACGTCGATCCGCCCGGCGCCCCGCCGTACCCGGCTGCGCACCACGGACTCCGGCAGCAGCTCCGGGTCGCAGTCCAGGCCGGCGTCGACGATCCGTACCGGCACCGAGAAGCGCCGGGCCAGCACCGCCAGCGGGCTCGCCCCGTCCAGGGTGGCGCGGACCAGCTCGTACGCGCTCCCCGCGGCGCGGCCGGAGACGCCGAGCTCCGCGATCTTGTGGTCACCGGCGAAGAGCACCACGCGCGGCTGGTCCACCGGCCGGACCGGCACGGTCTGCTGTGCGGCGGACAGCCATTCGCCCAGTTCGTCGAGCCGGCCGAGCGCGCCGGGCGGGACGATCAGCCGCCCCCGGCGGTCCTCGGCGTCGCGCCGCACACCGCCGTCGGGGCGCTCGATCAGATCGGAGAAGTCGTCCAGGTTCACGGAGGTCTGCCTCGCGGGTCGTTGCGTCGGGGGCCGGAGCCCGCGGGCGGGCTCCCTGCGGAACAGTATCCGGACAGTATCCGCCTCGCCGTTCCCCGACCGGCCCCGAGGCCACCGGGCCGACGGCTCCGCCCGCGCCTCGGCCGCCGTGGGTGTTCCGGGCGGGCGGGGGAGCCCGGGGAGAGCCGGTGGAGGAGATTGCCGCCGCCTGCCTCTGGCCGCGTGGAGCTACCCGGCGGTATACAAGCTCCGTCGTGTCGTCGGCGTCCGGGTCTTACGGGGAGGAACACACATGGCGGACAAGGGACTTGTGGGTACGGGTACGGGTACGGCGGCACGGCGGCGGGCACGGGCGGTGGCGGTGGGGGCCGTACTCGGAAGCTGCGTGCTGCTCATGGCCTCGGTGGTTCCGGCCGCCGCGCACGGCAGGGAATCCGGGCACGACGGAGGCGCCGGCCACAGCGGTTCCGGGCACGGCGGAGGCGCCGGGCACGGTCGCGGCAGCGGGCACGGAGGGAGCCCGGCGCACGGTCCGCGCTACGTAGCGCTCGGGGACTCGTACACGTCGGGCCCGGGCATCCTCCCGCAGGCCGACCTCGCCTGCGCCCGCTCCACCCGCAACTACCCCTCCCTGGTCGCCGAGCGGAAGAAGGCGTCCGCGTTCGAGGACGTGAGCTGCGGCGGCGCGACGACCGAGCAGATGTGGACCGCGCAGGGCACCAACCCCCCGCAGCTGCAGGCACTGGGCCGCGACACCGGTCTCGTCACCCTCCAGATAGGCGGCAACGACGTCGGGTTCGGGTCCATCATCGCCACCTGCGCCGGTCTGGGCGTCCAGGATCCGGCGGGCGACCCGTGCCGGAGCCACTACACCTCCTCCGGTACGGACCGGCTGACCGAGGCCGTCGCGGAGACGGCCCCGAAGATCGAGCGCATCCTGCGGGCCGTGCACGCGCGGTCGCCGCACGCGCGGGTGCTGGTCGTCGGTTACCCCGATCTGCTGCCCGACGACGGCAGCGGCTGCTTTCCCGCGGTGCCCTTCGCGGCCGGGGACTTCCCCTATCTGCGGGACACCGAGAAGCGGCTCAACGCGATGCTCCGCACGGTGGCGGTCCGCAACCGTGCGGAGTACGTCGACACCTACGGGCCCACCGTCGGGCGCGACATGTGCAAGGCTCCCGAGGACCGCTGGATCGAGCCGCTCGTACCGGCCTCGCCCGCGGCTCCCGCCCACCCGAACGCCAAGGGCGAGCAGGCCATGGCGACCGCCGTACTCAACCGCCTGAGGTAGGCCGGAGCGGTTCGGGCCCGAACCGGGCCGGTTCCGACGCGGGCCCGGTTCCGACGCGGGGCCGGGGCACCCTCCGGCCGCCCCGGCGGTCACCCCCGCAGCACCACTGACAGCCCCGCCACGACCAGCAGCACCGTCTCGCACTCCGCCGCGAAGGCCGCGTTCAGCCGCCCCAGCTCGTCCCGGAACCGCCGCCCCGCGGCCGTCGCCGGGACCACGCCGGAACCGACCTCGTTGGTCACCGCCACCACGGTCCGCGAGGTCTGCCGCACGGCCGCGACCAGCTCCTCGACCCGCGCCCGCAGCGCCTTCTCGCCGCCGTCCGCCCACCGGCCGTCGTCCCAGGCGTCCACCCGGTCCATCGCGTCGGTCAGCCACAGCGACAGGCAGTCGATCAGCAGCGGCGGCCCGTCCGCCCGCAGCAGCTCCGCCACCTCGCAGGTCTCCTCGGTGCGCCAGGCGGACGGCCGGCGCTCCCGGTGCAGCCCGATGCGGGCGGCCCACTCGGTGTCCCCGTCCCGCCGGCCGCCCGTCGCCACGTACACCACGTCGGGGAAGGTCTCCAGCCGCAGCTCCGCCTCCACCGACTTCCCCGACCGGGCGCCCCCGGTCACCAGGGTGCGCCGGGGCACCTCGGGGAGCGGGCGGAACTCCCCTGCCACCAGCGTCGTCCCGTCGGGCACCGCCCGGGCCCCCGCCGCCGCGAGCCGGCGGTCCAGCTCGGCCCCGGGCGGGGCGTCGTGGTCCAGGTGGACGGCGACGATCTCGGTGAGCGGCCCGACCGCGTCCACCGCGCGCAGCCGCGCCAGCGCGTCGGGCCGCCCCACCACGTCGCCGGCCACCAGGTCGTACGGCTCCGGGAACGGCTCGGCGAGCCCGGCCGGTGCGGCGCCCTGCGGCAGGTAGAGCAGCCGCTCGCCGGTGGGGGAGGTGATCTCGTACCCGGTGCCCGGCGCGTCCATCGGGACCGCCCGCACCCGGTGCCCGCTGATCAGCGTGAGCACCTGACCGTCCGGCACCCGCCCCGGCCGGGGGAGCCCGAGGGGCAGCTCGACGGCGGGGCCGTTCTGGGGGCGGGTCAGCAGCACCTGGCGCACCCCGGCCAGCGAGTGCCCCGCGCGGGCGGCGGCGAGCGCCGCGCCCGGGGTGAGGTCGAGCAGCACGGCGTCGTCGACGAGGAGGGCCGTCGTGGCCCGCGCGGATGTGCCGCGGGCGGTCGCGCACACGGCGCAGGGGCAGTCGGGCCGGGGCAGCCCGCCGGGGGCTCCGGTGCCGAGGAGAGTCAGTTCCACGTCTTGATCCTGCCGCGTGCGCGCCGGGGGTGCGCGCCCGGCCGCCCCCGCTCCCCGGACCACGGGCCCCGCCGGACCGTCCGCGGGCCCCTCGGGCGCCGCCCGAGGACGGGTTCCCGGCACCCGGGGCGGCAATCTTCCGGACGATCGCGGCAGGATCGCGGGTCGAGGCCCTAGGCTCGGGGCAGCAACAGGACCCAGGAGGCTGACATGGCGTGGACGTGGCGGTTCGAGAAGTCCGACGGTACGGAGACGGAGCCGGCGCTGCAGCCGGAGGAATTCACGACGCAGGGTGACGCGGAGTCCTGGATCGGTGAGTTCTGGAAGGAACTCCTGGACGGCGGGGCGGACCAGGTGACGCTCTTCGACGACTCCACGAAGATCTACGGCCCGATGAGCCTGCACGCGGAAGCGCCGGAGCCCGACCCGGAACCGGACCCGGAGCCCGGCGCGGAACCGGACCCGGAGCCCGGTACTGCTGACGGCGCCACCGGCGCTGCCTCCCCCGACGCGGCGGCCGCGTCCGGCCCGGAGGCGGAGACCGTCTGACCGGACGGGAGCGGGTGGGAGGGGGACTCCCGGACCGCCCGCCCCCGTACCCGCCCGACCGACGGGGTCAGATTTCCCCGAGCGTGACCTCGGCCGTCCGCGTGGTACCGCCGCGGGTGTACGTCACCTTGACCCGGTCCCCGGGCTGCTCGCCGGCGAGCGCCTCCGCGAGCGAGGTGATCGTGGTGACCTCCGTGTCCCCGATCCGGGTGATGATGTCGCCGACCCGCATCCCCGCGTCGTACGCGGCCCCGCCCCGGACCACGCTCACCAGCGCCACACCGGCGGGCTGGTAGTCGTCGTCGACGACCGTGCGGCCGGTGATGTCGAGCGCGGCCCGCCCCGAGTCGGTGACCTTGCCCTTGTCGATGATCTGGTCCGCGATGGTCTTCACCGTCGACACCGGGATCGCGAAGCCGATGCCGGGCGCCGCGCTGTTGCCGAGGGCGGGGTCGGTGGCCGCGAGCGTCGGGATGCCGATGACCTCGCTGTTCAGGTTGACCAGCGCGCCCCCGCTGTTGCCCGGGTTGATCGCCGCCGAGGTCTGCACCATGTTGGCGAGGGTCGCCCCCGTGCCGCCGCCGGACCGGGACTCGCTGACCGTCCGGCCGAGCGCCGAGACGATGCCCTGGGTGACGCTGCTGGACAGGCCGAGCGGCGAGCCCATCGCCAGCACGATCTGCCCCACCTCGACCTTCTCCGAGTCGCCGAACTTCGCCGCCCGCAGTCCGTCCGGCTTGTCGTCGAGGCGGATGACCGCGAGATCCTGGTCCGGGTAGGACGAGACCAGGGAGGCGTCGAGCACCTTCTCCCCGGTGGCGACGCTGACCTTGAAGGACTTCTCGTCGCCGACGACGTGCGCGTTGGTCACGATGTTGCCGTCGTCGTCGTAGACGATGCCGGAGCCCAGCCCGTCGGCGGTCTGGATCTGGACGACGGAGGGCAGCACGTCATTGATGACCCGCTGGTAGTCGGACTCCAGCTCCGCCACGGCACGGGACGCGGAACCCTGCCGGGCCGCCGACGCGGAGGGGGCGGGGGAGTCCGTGCCGGAGTCGGAGCAGCCGCTCACCAGGGCGAGAGCGCCGAGACCTGCGGCCAGGGACAGCGGCAGCCGGCGCGCGCGGCTGCGGGAGGGGGATGCGTCCATGTCCGGAGTATCCCGTTCGTCCCTGCCGGGCGGCGGGTGCTGCTGGGCCGAACGGACCGTACGGAGACCGGCGCGGGCGGACGCGTTCGACCCGCCCGGCGCACACGTCCCGCCGGGGGCGCCGGACCTGCCGGACGCGTCGGACCGCCCCGGTCGCCCGGAGGCCCGCCCCGCCGCGACGGGGGGGGAGGGCCGTCAGGCCCTCAGGTCCGTTCGCCGCGTACGCCGCAGAGGTGGAGCAGCGCGGCGACCCGCCGGTACGGGTCGGTCCGCCCGGCCCGTTCCTCGGCGGCGAAGATCTGCTCCAGCTCGGCGGGCCCGGGCAGCGGGGTGTCGCCCGGGGTGTTGTCCGTGAAGACGCGCACCCCGTACCAGGCATGCAGCGGCGCCGCGATCCCCGCCAGGGTGGCGGTCAGCGCGTCGATCCGGTCGGCCCGGACCCGGAGGCCGAGCCGGTTGGTGTAGCGGGCGCTGTCGAAGGCGGCGTGCGCCGAGCCGAAGTCGCCGGCCGCCGCGGGGCGCATCGCGAGCGCGTCGCCGTTCCGTACGACCAGCGAGAGGAGGCCGCCGGGCGCCAGCACCCGGGCCAGCCCCGCCAGGAGGGCGTCGGGCTCCTCGACGTACATCAGTACGCCGTGGCAGAGCACCATGTCGAAGGTGCCGGGCAGGAAGTGGACACCGGTCTCCGAGCCGTCGCCCTCGATCAGCCGGACGCGCTCGCGGATGCCCTCCGGCTCGTGCTCCAGCGCCTCACGGGCCGACGCCAGCATCTCGGGGTCGGAGTCCAGGCCGGTCACCGAGTGACCGGCCCGCGCCAGGCGCAGGGCCTGAGTGCCCTGGCCCAGCCCGACGTCGAGGACGCGCAGGCGCCGCCCCACCGGGAAGCGGGCGGCTATCTGCTCGTCCAGCTGCCGGGCCACGAGCTCCTGGCGGACGACGTTGCGCAGTCCGCCGAGGCCCGAGAGCCAGGTCGAGGAGCCTCCGGCGAATCCCGAGGCTCCCGCGGTCAGGGCCGCTCTCCTCGCTTGACCTGCGGCTTCGGCAGCCGCAGCCGGCGCATCTGGAGCGTACGCATCAGGCCGTAGGCGACGGCGCCGCGCTGCGGGGTGTCCGGGAAGCGGATGCGCAGCTGCTTGCGCAGCCGGAACGCCAGGCCGATCGAGTCCAGCACGATCAGCACGATCACGCCGAGCCAGAGCAGCAGCGAGATGTTCTGGATGTTCCGGATCTGGATCACGCTGAGGACCAGGATGATCACTGCCATGGGCAGGAACCACTCGGCGATGCTGAAGCGCGAGTCCACGAAGTCGCGGGTGAAGCGCCGCACCGGGCCCTTGTCGCGGGTCGGGAGGTAGCGCTCGTCGCCGGAGGCGAGGGCCTCGCGCTGCTTGGCCATGTCGACCCGGCGTGCTTCGCGCGAGCGCTTCACCGCCTCCTTGCGGTCGACCGGCGTGGTCGAGGCGCGACGCCGCTGCGTCTGTGCCTCGCTGCGCTTCGGCGTGGGGCGACCCTTGGGAGCCTGGGGGTCGCGGGACTGGGTGGAGAGGTCCGCCGTCACCTTGCCGGTGGGGGCCTTCTCTTCTTTGGAACGGCTACGGAACACAAAACCCAAGGGTACGGGGTCCGGTGGGCGGGCAGTCGGACCGGGCGGGAACGATCCGGCAACGGCCCGCGTCCTCAGCGCTGTACCCACCGGCGCGGCACCGGGGCGACAGGGGCATCCGCCCCGGTCGGCCCGCATCCGTCGCGTACTCCTCGGGCGGGAGCGGCCGCCCGCCGCAGTCGTCCTTGGGGAGGAGCACATCGGGCCCCGAACAGTGCGGTAATGGATGCGGGGCCCGTACTGTGGGTTCTGTCGGAGTGCTGGAGTTCAGTCGTCAAGAAGGGGGCGCGCGAAGCCCATGAGCGGTGTCATGAAGCGGATGGGAATGATCTTCCGCGCGAAGGCGAACAAGGCCCTTGACCGGGCCGAGGACCCGCGCGAGACCCTCGACTACTCGTACCAGAAGCAGCTGGAACTGCTGCAGAAGGTGCGCCGCGGAGTCGCCGACGTGGCGACCTCGCGCAAGCGGCTGGAGCTGCAGCTGAACCAGCTGCAGGGCCAGTCGTCCAAGCTGGAGGACCAGGGCCGCAAGGCGCTCGCGCTCGGCCGGGAGGACCTCGCCCGCGAGGCGCTCTCCCGCCGCGCCGCCCTCCAGCAGCAGGTCACCGACCTGGAGACGCAGCACCAGACGCTGCAGGGCGAGGAGGAGAAGCTCACTCTCGCGGCCCAGCGGCTCCAGGCCAAGGTCGACGCCTTCCGTACCAAGAAGGAGACGATCAAGGCCACCTACACCGCGGCCCAGGCGCAGACCCGCATCGGTGAGGCGTTCTCCGGCATCTCCGAGGAGATGGGCGACGTCGGCCTGGCCATCCAGCGGGCCGAGGACAAGACGCAGCAGCTGCAGGCCCGGGCCGGCGCGATCGACGAGCTGCTGGCCTCCGGCGCCCTGGACGACCCCACCGGCACGGCGAAGGACGACATCGCCGCCGAGCTGGACCGCATCTCCGGTGGTACGGATGTGGAGCTGGAGCTCCAGCGGATGAAGGCCGAACTGGCCGGCGGCACCTCGGCGGGCCAGCAGGCCATCGAGGGCGGCTCCCAGGACACCGCGCCCGGCTCCCAGCAGCAGTCACCGCACCGGTACGACAAGAGCTGAGGACGGTCATGATCGTACGGATCATGGGGGAGGGCCAGGTAGAACTGGCCGACGGCGCGATCGCCGAGCTGAACGCGCTCGACGACGAGTTGCTCGCGGAGATGGAGCGCGGCGACGGACCCGGTTTCCGCACCACGCTGCACGCCCTGCTCGGCCGGGTGCGCGAGCTGGGGTCGCCGCTGCCGGACGACTCCCTGGAGCCGTCCGAGCTGATCCTGCCGTCTCCCGACGCCACCCTCGAAGAGGTCCGCGCGATGCTCCACGACGACGGGCTCATCCCCGGCTGACCGGACCCGATCCGACGCACTCGCACACCGAGCACTCCACGCCACTCCGCTCTGCGCCACTCCACTCCACGCCGCCGCCCGCCCGGACCTCCGGGCGGGCGGCGGCGTATGCGTACGGGGTGCGCACGGGGCGTACGTACGTGCACGGGGGCGTACCGGAGCGCGATGCCCGCCGCTCCGGCCGCCCCGCTTCCCGCACGCCGTACCGTTGCCCGACGTGACCACCCTCGGAACCGGACTCGCGCGCGCCCGCCGCTGGCTGCGGGACCACCCGCTCGCCTTCGACGCGGCGCTCGCCCTCGCCGTCCTCGGGACCATGCTCGTGGCGTCCTTCGCCGACTCCGGCGGCCCCGGCCACCACGGGCCCTCCTTCGGCTCGCGGACCCCCGCCGTGTCCAGCGTCGTCCTGATGCTGCTCGGCGGCGCGGCGCTGGTGCTGCGCAGGAGGCGGGCCCTCCAGGTGCTCGGCTTCACCTGCTGCCTGTCGGTCGTCGAGTTCGTGGTGGTGGACCCGCCGGGACCGGTGGTGATGAGCGCGGTCGTGGCCCTCTACACCGTCGCCTCCCGCACCGACCGGCCCACCACCTGGCGGGTCGGGCTGGTCACCAGCGGTGCCCTCGCCGCCACCGCGATGATCTTCGGCGCCGCCCCCTGGTACAGCCAGATCAACCTGGGCGTCGTCGCCTGGACCGGCCTCGCCGGGGCGGCCGGGGACGCCGTACGCAGCCGCCGGGCCTTCATCGACGCGATCCAGGAACGCGCCGAACGCGCCGAGCGCACCCGGGACGAGGAGGCCCGCCGCCGGGTCGCCGAGGAGCGGCTGCGCATCGCCCGCGACCTGCACGACGTCGTCGCGCACCACATCGCGCTGGTCAACGTCCAGGCCGGGGTCGCCGCCCACGTCATGGACAAGCGCCCGGACCAGGCCAAGGAGGCGCTCGCGCACGTACGGGACGCCAGCCGCTCCGCGCTCAACGAACTCCGCGCCACCGTGGGGCTGCTGCGCCAGTCCGGCGACCCCACCGCCCCCACCGAACCGGCGCCCGGTCTCGCCGTCCTCGGCGATCTGGTCGAAACCTTCCGCAACGCCGGACTCCCGGTCGAGGTCGCCTGCCCCGAGCAGGCCGCCCCGCTGCCCGCCGCCGTCGACCTGGCCGCCTACCGGGTCGTCCAGGAGGCCCTGACCAATGTGCGCAAGCACGCCGGAGCCGGTACGAAGGCCGAGGTCAGCGTCGTACGGGTCGGGGCCGTGGCCGAGGTGACGGTGCTCGACAACGGGCGCGGCACCCCCGCGGTCCCCGCCCAGGGCGGACTCGGCGGCGGCCACGGCCTCCTCGGCATGCGCGAACGCGTCACCGCGCTCGGCGGCACCCTCACGGCGGGCCCCCGCTACGGCGGCGGGTTCCGGGTGCATGCGATCCTCCCCCTGGACGCCCGCCCGGGCGCTCCGGACCGTACGGGGGGACTCGCGTGAGCGTGATCAGGGTGCTGCTCGCCGACGACCAGGCGCTGCTGCGCAGCGCGTTCCGGGTGCTGGTCGACTCCGAACCCGACATGCGGGTCGTCGGCGAGGCGGCCGACGGCGCCCAGGCGGTGGAGCTCGCCCGCGCCACCGCCCCCGACGTGGTCCTGATGGACATCCGGATGCCCGGCACCGACGGCCTCGCCGCGACCCGCCTGATCGGCGCGGACCCGGCGCTGTCCGGCGTACGGGTCGTCATGCTGACCACCTTCGAGGTGGACGAGTACGTCGTGCAGTCGCTGCGGGCCGGGGCCTCCGGGTTCCTCGGCAAGGGCGCCGAACCCGAGGAACTCCTCCAGGCGATACGCGTCGCCGCCGCGGGCGAGGCGCTGCTCTCCCCGGTCGCGACCAAGGGACTCATCGCCACCTTCCTCGCGCAGGCGGCCTCCACGGACGAACTGCCCGACGCCGCCGCCCATGCCGCGCGGCTGGACGCGCTCACCGTCCGCGAACGCGAGGTGCTGGTCCAGGTCGCAGGCGGGCACTCCAACGACGAGATCGCCGAACGCCTCGCGGTCAGCCCGCTCACCGTCAAGACCCATGTGAACCGGGCCATGGCGAAGCTCGGCGCCCGCGACCGCGCCCAACTCGTCGTCATCGCCTACGAGTCGGGACTGGTACGCCCCCGGGGCGCGTGACCCAGGCAGCGGGCGGCGCGGACACGGGTACCGCCGGGGGTGCGGACCGGGTGGAGACGGCGTACTCCAGCTGCGGTACACGGAGGCCGTAAAAGGCACCCGGGGGGCCGACGTTCGGCCGCGGCCCATCAGGGATCGTAGGAGTGGGCCGGGTGTGTCCCCTTCGACTCACGCATCCGCCCGTCACCGCGTACGCCACAGAAGAGAGACGTAACCCATGTCCTGGCTGTCAAGGTTCAGCCTCGCGCAACGGGCCCTGATCGGGCTGATCTCCATCGTCGCGCTCGTCTTCGGGGCGATAGCGATCCCCCAGCTCAAGCAGCAGCTGCTGCCGACCATCGAGCTGCCGATGGTGTCGGTCCTGGCGCCCTATCAGGGGGCGTCCCCCGATGTGGTCGAGAAGCAGGTCGTCGAACCGCTCGAGAACGCCATCAAGGCCGTCGACGGCATCGAGGGCGTCACCTCGACCGCCAGCGAGGGCAACGCCGTCGTCATGGCCAGCTTCGACTTCGGGGACGAGGGCACCAAGCAGCTCGTCGCCGACATCCAGCAGGCCGTGAACCGGGCGCGCAACCAGCTCCCCGAGGGCGTCGACCCGCAGGTCATCGCCGGTTCCACCGACGACATCCCGACCGTGGTCCTCGCCGTCACCTCGGACAAGGACCAGCAGGCGCTCGCCGACCAGCTGGACCACACCGTGGTGCCCGCGCTGGAGGACATCGAGGGCGTAGGCCAGGTCGCCGTCAACGGCGTCCAGGACGTGCAGGTCACCGTCGTCCCCGACGACAAGAAGCTCGCGGCGGCCGGTCTCTCGGCGTCCTCCGTCTCCCAGGCGCTCCAGGCGGCCGGCGGCACCATGGCGGCCGGCTCCTTCGCCGAGTCCGGCAAGAGCCGCACCATCCAGGTCGGCAGCGGGTTCACCTCGCTCCAGCAGATCGAGGACGTCCGGATCGTCCCCGGTGCCACCACCGGCAAGCCCGGGGCCGCCGCCAAGCCCGGCAAGCCGGTCCGCCTCGGTGACGTCGCCACCGTGAAGCAGGAGGAGGCCACCCCGGTCTCCATCACCCGCACCAACGGCAAGCCCAGCCTCGCCGTGATGGCGACGATGGACAAGGACGGCAGCGCCGTCGCCATCTCCGACGCGGTCGAGAAGATCCTTCCCGACCTGCGCAAGGACCTGGGTGCCGGCGCGGAGCTGACGGTCGTCACCGACCAGGGCCCGGCCGTCTCCGAGGCGATCTCCGGTCTGACCATCGAGGGCGCGCTCGGCCTGCTCTTCGCCGTCGTGGTGATCCTGATCTTCCTGGCGTCGATCCGCTCGACGCTCGTCACCGCGGTCTCCATCCCGCTCTCCGTGGTCCTCGCGCTGATCGTGCTGTGGACCCGGGACCTCTCGCTCAACATGCTCACCCTCGGGGCGCTGACCATCGCGATCGGCCGGGTCGTCGACGACTCGATCGTCGTCCTGGAGAACATCAAGCGGCACCTCGGCTACGGCGAGGAGCGCCAGCCCGCCATCATCGCCGCGGTGAAGGAGGTGGCCGGAGCGGTCACCGCCTCCACGCTCACCACCGTCGCCGTCTTCCTGCCGATCGGCCTCGTCGGCGGCATGGTCGGCCAGCTCTTCGGCTCGTTCTCGCTCACCGTCACGGCGGCCCTGCTGGCCTCGCTGCTGGTCTCGCTGACCGTCGTTCCGGTCCTCTCCTTCTGGTTCCTGCGCGCCCCCAAGGGCACCGACGAGAACCCGGACGAGGCCCGCCGCAAGGCCGAGGAGAAGGAGGCGGCGAGCCGGCTCCAGCGGATCTACGTCCCGGTCCTGGGCTTCGCGACCCGCCGCCGCGTCACCAGCGTGGTGATCGCGCTGGTGATCCTGCTCGGCACGTTCGGCATGGCCCCGCTCCTGAAGACCACCCTCTTCGACCAGGGCGAGCAGGAAGTCCTCTCCCTCACCCAGGAACTGGCTCCGGGCACCAGCCTGGACGCGGCCGACGAGGCCGCCCGCAAGGTCGAGAAGGTCATCACGGCCGACAAGGGGGTGAAGGACTACCAGGTCACCGTCGGTTCCTCCGGTTTCCTGGCGGCCTTCGGCGGCAGCACGGGTGCCAACCAGGCTTCGTACCAGATCACGCTGAAGGACGCGGGCGACTACGAGGCGGCCCAGAAGCGGATCGAGGACGGCCTCGCGAAGCTGGACGGCATCGGCCAGACCAGCATCGCGGCGGGCGGCGGCTTCGGCAGCCAGGACCTGAGCGTCGTGGTCAAGGCCGCCGACCGGGACGTGCTGGAGAAGGCGTCCGAGAAGGTACGCACCGCGGTGGAGAAGCTGGACGGCGTCACCGACGTCCAGAGCGACCTCGCGCAGAGCGTCCAGCGCATCTCGGTCCGCGCCAACGACAAGGCGGCCGCGGCGGGCTTCGACCAGACCACGCTCGGCGCGCTCGTGTCCGGCGCGGTCGGCGGCACGAAGTCCGGCAAGGCCCTGCTCGACGACACCGAGCGCGACGTCGTCGTGAAGTCCGCGACTCCGGCCACCACCATCGCCCAGCTCAAGGACCTGAAGGTCGGCGCCGTCCGGCTCGGTCAGATCGCGGACGTCGACCTGGTCCCCGGCCCGGTCTCCATGACCCGGATCGACGGCCAGCGCTCCGCCACCATCACGGCGCGGCCCACCGACGAGGACACCGGCGGGGTGACCCGGGAACTGACGAAGAAGCTCGACGCGCTGGACCTCCCCGAGGGCGCCACCGCCACCATCGGCGGCGTCAGCGCGGACCAGAGCGACGCGTACACGAAGCTCTTCCTCGCCATGCTGGCGGCCGTCGCGATCGTCTTCATGCTGCTGGTGGCGACCTTCCGTTCGCTGATCCAGCCGCTGATCCTGCTGGTCTCCATCCCGTTCGCGGCCACCGGCGCGATCGGTCTGCTGCTCGCCACCGGCACCCCCATGGGCGTCCCGGCGATGATCGGCATGCTGATGCTCATCGGCATCGTGGTCACCAACGCGATCGTGCTGATCGACCTGATCAACCAGTACCGGACCCAGGGCATGGGCGTCGTCGAGGCGGTCGTCGAGGGCGGCCGCCACCGGCTCCGCCCGATCCTGATGACCGCGCTGGCGACGATCTTCGCGCTGCTGCCGATGGCGCTCGGCATCACCGGCCAGGGCGGGCTCATCTCCCAGCCGCTGGCCGTCGTCGTGATCGGCGGTCTCATCACCTCCACCCTGCTGACGCTCCTGCTGGTGCCGACGCTGTACGCCATGGTGGAGCTGGGCAAGGAGCGCCGGGCCAAGAAGAGGGCGGCCAAGCGCGCGGCGAAGAGCGGGGTCCCCGCACAGCGCGACTCCGACTCCGGTACGGACGGCTCCCGCGAGGCGGCCCACTCCGGCGTCTGACCCCGCACGGCACCCGCGAAAAGGGCCCGGCCCCCGCACTCCCCTCACGGGAGTGCGGGGGCCGGGCCCTTCGCCGTACACGGCGCGCGTGCGCTACGGCAGCGCGAGCATCCGCTCCAGCGCCAGCTTGGCGTACTTCTCGGTCTCCGGGTCGACCTCGATCCGGTTGACCAGCTTGCCCTCGGCCAGCGACTCCAGCGTCCAGACCAGGTGCGGCAGGTCGATCCGGTTCATCGTGGAGCAGAAGCAGACCGTCTTGTCGAGGAAGACGATCTCCTTGTCCTCGGCAGCGAAACGGTTCGCCAGACGGCGCACCAGGTTCAGCTCCGTACCGATGGCCCACTTGGAGCCGGCCGGGGCCGCCTCCAGCGCCTTGATGATGTACTCGGTCGAACCGACCTGGTCGGCCGCCGCGACGACCTCGTGCTTGCACTCCGGGTGCACCAGGACGTTGACGCCCGGTATGCGCGCGCGGACGTCCTCCACGGACTCCACCGAGAAGCGACCGTGCACCGAGCAGTGCCCGCGCCACAGGATCATCTTCGCGTCGCGCAGCTGCTGCGCCGTCAGGCCGCCGTTCGGCTTGTGCGGGTTGTAGAGGACGCAGTCCTCCAGCGACATCCCCATGTCCCGGACCGCGGTGTTGCGGCCCAGGTGCTGGTCGGGGAGGAAGAGGACCTTGTCGCCCTGCTCGAAGGCCCACTCCAGCGCCCGCTCGGCGTTGGAGGAGGTGCAGATGGTGCCGCCGTGGCGGCCGGTGAACGCCTTGATGTCGGCGGAGGAGTTCATGTACGAGACGGGGACGACCCGGTCGGCGACGCCCGCCTCGGTCAGTACGTCCCAGCACTCGGCGACCTGCTCGGCGGTGGCCATGTCGGCCATCGAGCAGCCCGCCGCGAGGTCGGGCAGCACGACCTTCTGGTCGTCGCCGGTCAGGATGTCCGCGGACTCGGCCATGAAGTGCACACCGCAGAAGACGATGTACTCGGCCTCCGGGCGGGCGGCGGCGTCACGGGCCAGCTTGAAGGAGTCGCCGGTGACGTCCGCGAACTGGATGACCTCGTCGCGCTGGTAGTGGTGGCCGAGGACGAACACCTTGTCCCCGAGCTTCTCCTTGGCGGCGCGGGCGCGCTCCACCAGGTCCGGGTCGGACGGGGAGGGCAGGTCGCCGGGGCACTCCACGCCGCGCTCGCTCCTCGGGTCGGCCTCACGGCCGAGCAGGAGCAGGGCCAGGGGCGACGGCTGAACATCGAGTTCCACAGGGGGGTGGGCCGTGGTCACGTCACGCACCCTTTCTTGTCATTGATGAGCGCGGCGGAGCCGGTCGGTGAGGCCGAGGGCCGACGCCGGGAGTCTTTTCGTCTATTTGACGTTATCTATGATAGCCGGGTCGCGTCAGTTTGACGACGTCGTTACCGTCGATGTGACGCATACCCTCGCGCGCGCCGTGTGCGAGCATGAAAAAGAACAGACGGACGCGGGCGCGGAATGAATCCGCGCGCGCGACGGTTGCACCGTCGGCAAGCAGTCCGTACAACCCGGGAGAGAAGCAGATGTCCGTATCGGACGAGACCACCACCGTGAGCGACGGCATCCTCCTGTCCGACGCCGCCGCAGCCAAGGTCAAGGGCCTGCTGGACCAGGAGGGCCGCGACGACCTCGCCCTGCGCGTCGCCGTACAGCCCGGCGGCTGCTCCGGCCTGCGTTACCAGCTCTTCTTCGACGAGCGCTCGCTCGACGGCGACGTCGTGAAGGACTTCGACGGAGTCAAGGTCGTCACCGACCGCATGAGCGCCCCGTACCTCGGCGGTGCCTCGATCGACTTCGTCGACACCATCGAGAAGCAGGGCTTCACGATCGACAACCCCAACGCCACCGGCTCCTGCGCCTGCGGCGACTCCTTCAGCTAACCCTCACCGGTTCCCTGAAGGCGCCCGGTTCACGGACCGGCTGCGGAACGAGAACGTACGAAGGCGGCCCCGGAAGCACTTCCGGGGCCGCCTTCGTACGTTCCGGTGCCTTCACCCGCGGGGAACCGGCTTGCCCGACGCCGTCTCCAGGACCGACCGCCCGCCGAGCGGCGCGTCCAGGGCCACCTGGACGGTCACCCGCTCGGCGACCGCCACGCAGGCCGTCCCCGGCTTCGGCCGGGGCTCGGTGATCGTGACCCTGACCTCCGTACGGTCCTCCTCGGCACTCGCCGTGTAGGTGCCGCACACGCCGCCCCAGAACGTCACCTCCAGCGTCCGCCCGTGCTCGGTGTACGAGACCGGCGTCACGCCGCGGGCCGGCCGCGAAGCCGACGGCGCCTCCAGGTAGGCCGGGGCGACGGCGACCCGGGCGACCACGGAGACCGGGCCGCCCGCCTCCGGCCGTACGGTGAAGAGCCAGGACGGCACGAGGGCCGGGCGCTCGTCCACCAGCTGCGCCGAGAGCCCGAACACCGCCTTCTCCACCGTCATCGCCGTCGGCGGCGCGATGCGCCCGGAGGACGGTACGCACTCCGGGCCCGCCGTCTTCGGGCCGTCCTCCCCGCTCTCCAGGGGGGCGGCCGTCGCGCAGGCCGGAGCGGCCGTGGACCCCTGCGCGGCGTTCAGCGACGCCAGCGCCGCGGCCGCGCCCACCACCGGGTAGGCGGCATCGCCGTCCCGGGCCGTCGGCAGCAGCAGCCGGCCCGAAGCACCGGTCACCGCACCGTCCGGCCCCACCTGGACGTCGGTGGACCAGCCGTGGGTGGGCAGCCCGTCCACCACCGGATCGGCGCGGACCACCCGCTGCGAGCCCAGCAGCCCGCCGTCGCCGAGCGCTGCGTCGTCCAGGCCCAGGGCGGCGAGCACCGGCCGGGCCGCCTCCTTCGCCGCCTCCGGGCTCACGGGGTTCCTACCCGTCGGACGCGGTGTGCCGTCCTCGCACACCGCGTCCGAGGGGCAGGGGGAGAGGCCGCCGGTGCCGCGCAGGTACTTCCAGGTCCCCGGTGCCTCCTGGGAGACCTCCAGATACGGCTTCGAGCCGCCCGCGCCCAGGCGCCAGTAGCCGTCCTGCGCCGTCGGGGTGCCCTGCATGCCGAACGCCCTGGCCGGCCGGGCCGCCTCGGCGAGGGACATGGTGGCGGTGATCCGGCGCACCGGCGCCGCCGCCGGGCCCTGCGGCAGATCGCCGGCGGCGCGGTAGACCACACCCGTGGGGGCCGGTTCGCCGGGGGCGAAGCCCGGTACCGACGGATCGGCCGGTCCGGAGATGCCCAGCGGGGCCGGGGACGCGGACGCGGGTCCCGAGGCGGCGGTCTTCTCCGCCCCGCCCTTGCCGTCGTCCGCCGTGGCCGCCCACCAGGCTCCGCCACCCCCGGCCAGCACCACCGCGGCCACCACCGCGCCGATCAGGGCCGAGGGCCGTCGGCGGGCGGGCGCTTCGTCGTCGGATCGCTCGATGCTCACCGGAGAGCTCCTTCGCCTCGCTTCCGAGGGCGGATGCTCCCGCCCCGTCCCCCGGGCGGGGGACGGAGCTGTGACGGGCCGGAGCCGCGATCGGTTCCCTCCCGGGGGTCAAACCCCTCCCTGGGAAGGGGAGTTCGGCTCCGGTCCCCTCGTCCGGGCCGGGCGGGTTCGCGGGGGCTCCGGGGCGGGGCCGTCAGCCCCCGTACTCCTCCGTCGCCTCGATCAGCCGCGCGGAGGCGGGCGGCACCGTGACTCCGTGAATCAGGGACGGAGCGACGGGTGGCGTGGCAGTCTTCGGCGGAACGACCCAGTGCGGAGCCATCCGCACGCAGTCGCCCCGCAGATCGGCCAGGCTCGTCTCGGTCTCGGACACAACGCTGTGTGTGGGCATATCCGCACCGTACGCACCTCTGCCCCCGGGTAGAAAGACCTACTATCGGGTAGTTTCAACCCATCGGTGCTTGGAGCGGAAACGGGTAGCGTGAGGTGTCACGCCGTCCCGGAACGCCCACGCGTCCCCCCGCCCCCGCAGGAGCAGCCTCCCGTGCGTATCGCAGTCACCGGCTCCATCGCCACCGACCATCTGATGACCTTCCCCGGCCGGTTCGCCGACCAGCTCGTCGCGGACCAGCTGCACACGGTCTCGCTCTCCTTCCTGGTCGACGCCCTGGACGTGCGCAGGGGCGGGGTCGCGGCCAACATCTGCTTCGGCATGGGGCAGCTCGGCACCTCCCCGGTCCTGGTGGGCGCCGCCGGATCCGACTTCGACGAGTACCGCGCCTGGCTCGACCGGCACGGCGTGGACACCGGATCGGTCCGCATCTCCGAGGTCCTGCACACCGCGCGCTTCGTCTGCACCACCGACGCCGACCACAACCAGATCGGCTCCTTCTACACGGGCGCCATGAGCGAGGCCCGGCTGATCGAGCTGCAGAGCGTCGCCGAGCGCCTCGGCGGCCTCGACCTCGTCTCCATCGGCGCCGACGACCCGGAGGCGATGCTCCGCCACACCGAGGAGTGCCGCAGCCGGGGCATCCCCTTCGCCGCGGACTTCTCCCAGCAGATCGCCCGGATGAACGGCGAAGAGATCCGGATACTGCTGGAGGGCGCCACCTACCTCTTCTCCAACGAGTACGAGAAGGGGCTCATCGAGTCCAAGACCGGCTGGACCGACGAGGAGATCCTGGCCAAGGTCGGCCACCGGGTCACCACCCTCGGCGCCCGCGGGGTGCGCATCGAGCGCGTGGGCGAGCCGGTCATCGAGGTCGGCTGCCCCGACGAGGAGACGAAGGCGGACCCGACCGGCGTCGGCGACGCCTTCCGCGCCGGCTTCCTCTCCGGCCTCGCCTGGGGCGTCGGCCTGGAGCGCGCCGCCCAGGTCGGCTGCATGCTCGCCACCCTGGTCATCGAGACGGTCGGCACCCAGGAGTACACCCTGCGCCGCTCCCGCTTCATGGACCGCTTCGCCAAGGCGTACGGCCACGAGGCCGCCGACGAGGTCCGCGCGCACCTCGCCTGATCCGCCGCGGGGCCCGTGTCCGGTCCGGCCGGACCGGACACGGGCCCCGGCCGCTCAGCTCAGCCGGCGGACCACGTACGCCGCGCCGCGCTCCGCGGGCCGCTCGCCCACGTACTCCTGCTCCCGCATCTCGCACCAGGCCGGAATGTCCAGCCGGGCCGCCTCGTCGTCGGCGAGCACGGTCACCGTGCCGCCCACCGGAACGTCCCCGATCACCTTGGCGAGCTCGATCACCGGGATCGGGCAGCGCCGGCCCAGCGCGTCCACCACCAGCGACGCGGCCGTCGCCGCCGCACCCCCGCCGTCCCCGGCGGCCCGGTCCGCCACGGGAACCCCGAGGCGCTCCCGCACCCCGGCGACCAGCCCGGGCAGCACGTCGAGGAACCGCTCCACGTCCGGGGCGGCGGTGCCCGCCGGCAGCGACACCCGGACGTTCCCCTCCGAGAGCACCCCCATCGCCTTCAGCACATGGCTGGGCGTCAGCGTGCTGCTAGTGCAGGACGAACCGGACGATACGGAGAAACCGGCCCGGTCCAGCTCGTGCAGCAGGGTCTCCCCGTCGACGTAGAGGCAGGAGAAGGTGACGACGTGCGGCAGGCGCCGCTCCGGGTCGCCCACCACCTCGACGTCCGGCACCCCGGCCGCCACCCGCGCGCGGACCACGTCCACCAGCGCCCGCAGCCGGGCCGCCTCCGCGTCCGCCCCGGCGCGCACCGCGCGCAGCGAGGCGGCGGCGGCCACGATCGCCGGCAGGTTCTCGAAGCCGGCCGACCGACCCGACTCCCGCTCGTCGGCAGGCCCCTGGGGCGCGAACCTGACCCCCTTGCGCACCGCCAGCAGCCCGACGCCCGCCGGGCCGCCCCATTTGTGGGCGCTCGCCGTCAGCAGTGACCAGCCGTCCGCGACCGGCCCCCATCCCAGCGACTGCGCCGCGTCCACGAGCAGCGGGACCCCCGCCTCCCGGCAGTGCGCGGCGACGGCCGCCACCGGCTGCTCGGTGCCCACCTCGTGGTTGGCGGACTGGAGGCAGGCGAGCGCGGTGTCCGCGCGCAGGGAGGCGCCGAACACCGCGGAATCCACCGCTCCGGTCCGTTCCACCGGCACCTCGGTGAAGGACCCCCCGGCGGCCTCGTGCGTGGCCGCGGCATGGAAAACCGACGAGTGTTCGACGGCAGAAGCGACCAGGTGCCGGCCGACACGCCGACGGCCCGAAAGAGCTCCGGCAATTCCCGCGTGCACCGCGGCCGTCCCCGAAGGGGTGAAAACGAGCTCGTCCGGACGGCAGCCGACCGCTTCCGCCGCCGCCTCGCGTGCGGCGTCCAGCAGCATCCGGGCCCGCCGTCCCTCCCGGTAGAGCCGGGCGGGATCGGCCCAGCCCTCGTCCAGGGAGGCCAGCAGGGCTTGGCGGGCCACGGGATGCAGGGGGGCGGAGGAGGCGGCGTCGAAGTAGGGCACCCGGCCACGCTAGCCCGCGGGCCCGGCCCCACCGGTCGCGGGCGCCCGCGAACCAGGAGAAGGAACGTCAGATGACGCCCGGAAGCCGGGATTCCACCCCTTCGGGGTGTCGGACGGCGCGTTGGGCACCCTCCCCGCGCGACCCCAAATAGCGTCCAGTAGGGTTTGGTCCGCATAAACATCCAAACCCCTGCCCGCGACAGGGCGGCGACCGACCAGAGACATACGGGCGCGCCGACCGTAGCGGGCGAGACTCTCGGGAAGGCGCTACGTGAGTCCCAACGGCTCCGACCGCTCGTCGCGGCGCCCGATGCGGCGGAAGCTGCCGCAGGTGCTGACTGCGGGCCTGGTCCTGGCGACGGCCTCCGGTTGTTCGTACAACTGGCAGGATTTCCCTCGCCTTGGTATGCCTACCCCGGTAACGGAAGAGGCCCCTCGGATCCTCTCCCTCTGGCAGGGCTCGTGGGCGGCAGCGCTCGCCACGGGTGTCCTTGTCTGGGGGCTGATCCTCTGGAGTGCCTTCTTCCACCGGCGTAGCCGGACCAAGGTAGAGGTACCTCCGCAGACCAGGTACAACATGCCCATCGAGGCGCTGTACACAGTGGTCCCCCTGATCATCGTCTCGGTGCTCTTCTACTTCACCGCGCGCGATGAATCGAAGCTCCTCACCCTCTCCACCAAGCCCGTCCACAACATCAACGTGGTCGGCTACCAGTGGAGCTGGGCGTTCAACTACGTCGAGGACGTGGACGGCTCGCCGGCCACCACCAAGACGCCCGAGGAGCTCTCCTCGATCCCCGACCGCTACATCGCGGACTTCCCGAAGGGCGCCGGCGGCGTCTACGACGCGGGAATCCCGGGCACGCGCAACCCCCAGACCGGCAACCCGGGTCCGACCCTGTGGCTGCCGAAGGGCGAGAAGGTCCGCTTCATCCTCACTTCACGTGACGTCATCCACTCCTTCTGGGTGGTGCCGTTCCTCATGAAGCAGGACGTCATCCCGGGCCACACCAACGCGTTCGAGGTCACTCCGAACAAGGAGGGCACCTTCGTGGGCAAGTGCGCCGAACTCTGCGGCGTCGACCACTCCCGGATGCTCTTCAACGTCAAGGTTGTCTCTCCCGAGCGTTACCAGCAGCACCTCAAGGAGCTGGCGGAGAAGGGGCAGACCGGCTACGTGCCGTCAGGCATCGAGCAGACTGACCCCGCCAGGAATGCGGAGACCAACAAACTGTGAGCATCCTCAACGAACCCCAGGGTGCCGCGGCAGCAGACGACTCGTACGAGGACGAACTGCCGGTACGGCGCAAGCAGCCGGGAAACGTCGTCGTCAAGTGGCTGACCACCACTGACCACAAGACGATCGGCACGATGTACCTGGTCACTTCGTTCGCGTTCTTCTGCATCGGTGGCCTGATGGCGCTCTTCATGCGCGCCGAGCTGGCCCGTCCGGGTACGCAGATCATGTCGAACGAGCAGTTCAACCAGGCGTTCACGATGCACGGCACGATCATGCTGCTGATGTTCGCGACGCCGCTGTTCGCCGGTTTCACCAACTGGATCATGCCGCTGCAGATCGGCGCGCCCGACGTGGCGTTCCCGCGGCTGAACATGTTCGCGTACTGGCTGTACCTCTTCGGTTCGCTCATCGCGGTGGGAGGCTTCCTCACCCCGCAGGGCGCCGCCGACTTCGGCTGGTTCGCCTACTCCCCGCTGTCGGACGCCGTCCGCTCGCCGGGTGTCGGCGCCGACATGTGGATCATGGGTCTGGCCTTCTCCGGCTTCGGCACGATCCTCGGCGCGGTCAACTTCATCACCACGATCATCTGCATGCGCGCGCCCGGCATGACGATGTTCCGGATGCCGATCTTCGTGTGGAACGTCCTGCTGACGGCCGTCCTGGTCCTGCTGGCCTTCCCGGTCCTCGCCGCCGCGCTCTTCGCGTTGGAAGCGGACAGAAAATTCGGGGCCCACGTATTCGACGCGGCCAATGGCGGCGCATTGCTCTGGCAACACCTCTTCTGGTTCTTCGGACACCCAGAGGTGTACATCATCGCGCTACCATTCTTCGGAATCATTTCCGAAGTGATCCCGGTATTCAGCCGCAAGCCGCTGTTCGGCTACATCGGTCTGATCGCGGCCACCATCGCCATCGCGGGTCTCTCCGTGACGGTGTGGGCGCACCACATGTACGTGACGGGCGGCGTGCTCCTGCCGTTCTTCTCCTTCATGACGTTCCTCATCGCGGTACCGACCGGTGTGAAGTTCTTCAACTGGGTCGGCACGATGTGGAAGGGCTCGTTGTCCTTCGAGACGCCGATGCTCTGGTCGATCGGCTTCCTGATCACCTTCCTCTTCGGTGGTCTGACCGGTGTCCTGCTGGCCTCGCCGCCGCTGGACTTCCACGTCTCGGACTCGTACTTCGTCGTCGCGCACTTCCACTACGTCGTCTTCGGCACCGTGGTGTTCGCGATGTTCGCCGGATTCCACTTCTGGTGGCCGAAGTTCACCGGCAAGATGCTGGACGAGCGGCTCGGCAAGATCACGTTCTGGACGCTGTTCGTGGGCTTCCACGGCACGTTCCTGGTGCAGCACTGGCTCGGTGCCGAGGGCATGCCGCGTCGCTACGCGGACTACCTCGCGGCCGACGGCTTCACCGCGCTGAACACGATCTCGACGATCTCCTCGTTCCTGCTCGGCCTGTCGATCCTGCCGTTCTTCTACAACGTGTGGAAGACCGCCAAGTACGGCAAGAAGGTCGAGGTCGACGACCCGTGGGGCTACGGCCGTTCGCTGGAGTGGGCCACCTCGTGCCCGCCCCCGCGCCACAACTTCATCACCCTGCCGCGGATCCGTTCCGAATCCCCGGCGTTCGACCTGCACCACCCGGAGATCGCCGCGCTGGAGCAGCTCGGCCACCACTCCGAGGACAAGGTTCTCGCCGGTGGTAAGGAGGCAGGCAAGTGAAGATCCAGGGCAAGCTGTTCATCTGGCTGAGCGTCTTCATCCTGATCATGGCCATCACGTACGGCGTGTGGTCGAAGGAGCCGGTCGGCACCACCGCCCTCGTCCTGGCCTTCGGGCTGTCCATCATGATCGGCTTCTACCTGGCCTTCACGGCCAACAGGGTCGACCAGATGGCCCAGGACAACAAGGAAGCCGACGTGGCCGACGAGGCCGGCGACGTGGGGTTCTTCTCCCCGCACAGCTGGCAGCCGCTCTCCCTGGCGATCGGCGGCGCGCTGCTCTTCATGAGCATCGCGTTCGGCTGGTGGCTGGCGTACTTCTCGGCGCCGATGCTCGCCATCGGTCTCTTCGGCTGGGTGTTCGAGTACTACCGCGGTGAGAACCGCACCCAGTGACACCCGCCCAGTGACACCCGCCGGGTGACACCGCATTACCAGAAACACCTCGCGAGGGGCCCGAACTGCTCGGCAAGAGCGGTCCGGGCCCCTCGTTTGCAGTCATAGAACGCGCTGGATCGGATGAATCTTCTTAGCGTGGGTTCATGAACGACACGCCGCGCACCCGCTCCGTAGTGAGTTGCTCCCTGCTGGTCGTGACCATGGTCGCCGGTGCGACCGCCTGTGGGGAGCCCGATGGTCACCCGCTCTCGGCCAAGCCGTTCGACGCGGCCGACCAGGTCTCCTTCAACGGCCACGCCCCGAACGGGAAGGCCGATCCCGACAAGCCCCTGGAAGTCACCGTCAAGGGTGACGAGGGACGCATCACCGATGTGACGGCCGCGGACAGCACCGGCCGCCGGCTGGCCGGCGAACTCGCCGCCGACGGGAAACGCTGGCACTCCACCGCTCCGCTCGCCGCCGGCGCGCGGTACGAAGTGAAGGTCACCACCGAGGACGAGGACGGCGCCCCAGGCCGCCGTACCCTCACCTTCGAGACCACCTCCCCGAAGAAGCTCCTGAGCGTCTCCTTCGGCCCGCAGGCGGGCACGTACGGGGTCGGACAGCCCATCACGGCGGAACTCAGCGTTCCGGTCACCGACAAGGCCGCCAGGGCCACCGTCGAACGCGCCCTCAAGGTCCGCTCCATCCCCGCCGTCACCGGCTCCTGGTACTGGGTGGACGACAAGATCCTGCACTACCGGCCCCAGGACTACTGGCCCGCCGGCGCGGCCGTCGAAGTGACCAGCAACTTCAAGGGCATCAAGGTGACCAACGCCCTCTACGGAGCCGAGGTCAAGCCGCTGCGCCTCAGCATCGGTGACCGGATCGAGGCCATCACCGACGCCTCCGAGCACGAGATGACCGTGCTCCGCAACGGAGAAGTGATCAACACCATTCCGGTCACCACCGGAAAGCCCGGCTTCTCCACCCGCAACGGCGTCAAGGTCGTGCTCGGGAAGGAGGCGTTCGTCCGGATGCGCGGCGAGACCGTCGGCATCGCGGAGGGCTCCTCGGAGTCGTACGACCTGCCGGTCTACTGGGCCACCCGGGTGACATGGAGCGGCGAGTACGTGCACGCCGCGCCGTGGTCCGTCGGGTCCCAGGGCAGCGCCAACGTCAGCCACGGCTGCACCGGGATGAGCACGGAGAACGCCGAATGGTTCTTCGACACCGTGCGCGAGGGCGACGTCGTCAAGGTCGTCGGCAGCGAGGGGGAGACCATGACCCCCTTCGACAACGGGTTCGGGGACTGGAACGTCTCCTGGGACGCCTGGCAGAAGGGCAGTGCCCTGCGGAGCGCCACGCCCGGAGCCGGTACGAACACGGTCGAGGCGGCGCGACTGCGCCCCCAGGTCTGACGCCGGGGGTGCGCCGCCTCTCGGGACGACCGTGCGGCCCTGGTGTGCGGGCGGCCTCAGGAGGCCTTGGCCGCCACCTGGAGCCGCTCGCGCACCAGGGCCGCCAGGGCGTCCGCGAACTCGACCGGGTCCACCGGGAGGGTCACCGCGGCGTCCGCGCGGCTCCAGGTGGCCAGCCAGGCGTCCTGCGGGCGCCCGATCAGCAGCAGCACCGGCGGGCAGTGGAACACCTCGTCCTTGATCTGCCGGCACACGCCCATACCGCCCACGGGCGCCGTCTCGCCGTCCAGCACGCAGACGTCGACGCCGCCGGCGTCCAGCGCGGAGAGCACGGCGGGCAGCGTCGCGCACTCCAGGAACCGCACCTCGGGGACGTCGGCCGCGGGCCGTCGCCCGGTGGCGAGCTTCACCTGCTCGCGGACGTTGGCGTCGTCGCTGTAGACCAGGACCGTGGCGGTCGCCTGCATTGTTCCTCCGTGACAGCTGTGTCGTCGGGGCTCTCGGGGCATGAACCGATGCGCGGATCGTACTCCCGCCGACAGCCCGTCAGCACCGCTAATGACGTCGATTCGCTGGGCCGTTCGGGGAGGACACACCCCTCTGACACACCGAACGGCACCCCCGGGAGTGAGGGCGGGATAAGCGACCGACATAATGTCGGTCGTGGCGACAGCAACGACAGTAGAAACCGGGCACGCGCACCCGTCGGTCAATCGGCCGAACCTCACCAGCGTCGGAACCATCATCTGGCTGAGTTCCGAGCTGATGTTCTTCGCGGCCCTCTTCGCGATGTACTTCACCCTGCGATCGGTGATGGGACCGGATCACTGGAAGGAGATGGCCGACCATCTGAACTTCCCGTTCTCCGCGACGAACACCACGATCCTGGTGCTTTCCTCTCTCACCTGCCAGCTCGGCGTCTTCGCCGCGGAGCGGGGCGACGTGAAGAAGCTCCGGACGTGGTTCATCATCACGTTCGTCATGGGTGCGATCTTCATCGGCGGCCAGGTCGTGGAGTACACCGAGCTGGTCAAGACGGACGGGCTCTCCCTGTCCTCGGACCCGTACGGCTCGGTGTTCTACCTGACCACCGGCTTCCACGGCATGCACGTGACAGGCGGTCTCATCGCCTTCCTGCTGGTTCTCGGCAGAACATACGCAGCCAAGAGGTTCACCCACGAACAGGCGACCGCAGCCATCGTCGTGTCCTACTACTGGCACTTCGTCGATGTCGTGTGGATCGGCCTCTTCGCGACGATCTACATGATCAAGTAACCGGGCGCTCGCACCCACCCATCATCGACGCAGAAGATCCTGACACCGGGGTAATCCGTGAAAAAGCTCTCCGCACGACGACGCCATCCACTGGCGGCCGTCGTCGTACTACTCCTCGCGCTGGCGGCTACCGGGGGGCTGTACGCCGCGTTTGCGCCTGCGGGCAAGGCGCAGGCAGACGAATCCGTCCAGTCCCTCCCCATTGAGGAGGGCAAGAAGATCTACACCGTCGGCTGCGCCAGCTGCCACGGAACCAGTGGTCAGGGCACCTCCGACGGGCCCTCGCTGGTCGGCGTCGGCTCCGCCGCGGTCGACTTCCAGGTCGGCACCGGCCGGATGCCCGCGCAGCAGCCGGGTGCCCAGATCCCGGCGAAGAAGGTCATCTACTCGCAGGGCGAGATCGACCAGCTCGCGGCGTACATCTCGTCGCTCGGCGCCGGTCCGATCACGCCGACCGAGAAGCAGGTCAGCCCCGACGGCGCGGACATCGCCAAGGGTGGTGACCTGTTCCGCACCAACTGCGCCCAGTGTCACAACTTCACGGGTGAGGGCGGCGCGCTGACGAACGGCAAGTACGCCCCGAGCCTGGAAGGCGCGAGCCCCAAGCACATCTACGAGGCCATGCAGACCGGCCCGCAGAACATGCCCTCCTTCCCCGACACGACGATGCCCGAGCAGCAGAAGCAGGACATCATCGCGTACATCAAGACCGTGAACGGTGACAACAGCGAGAGCCCGGGCGGCCTGTCGCTCGGTGGCCTCGGTCCGGTCAGCGAAGGCCTGTTCGCATGGATCTTCGGTCTGGGCCTCCTGATCGCCGTCGCCGTATGGGTCGCGGCCCACACCGCTAAGGCCAAGAAGTCATGAGTAGCCAAGAAGAGAATCCAGAGAAGAGCCTGCTCACCGAGCAGGACGCCGCGCACGGCGCGGTAGTGGGTACGGGCGACCCGTTCGCCGACCCGGGGCTGCCGGCCCACAAGCCGCGCATCCAGGACATCGACGAACGTGCCGCGAACCGCTCCGAGCGAGTGGTCGCGTACCTGTTCATCCTGTCCATGCTGGCGACGGTGGCGTTCATCGCCTCGTACGTCATCTTCCCGGTCGACAAGATCGTCTACATCTGGCCGTTCGGTCACGTGAGCGCGCTGAACTTCTCCCTGGGTCTCACCCTGGGCGTGGCGCTCTTCGCCATCGGTGCGGGCGCCGTCCACTGGGCGCGCACCCTGATGTCGGACGTCGAGACCCCGGCCGACCGTCACCCGATCGAGGCGACGCCCGAGGTCAAGGCGCAGGTCCTCGCGGACTTCAAGGCCGGTGCCGAGGAGTCCGTGATCGGACGGCGCAAGCTGATCCGCACCACGATGTTCGGCGCGCTGGCCCTGGTGCCGCTCTCCGGCGTGATGCTGCTCCGTGACCTGGGTCCGCTGCCGGAGAAGAAGCTCCGCTCGACCCTGTGGGCCAACGGCAAGAAGCTCATCAACATGAACACGATGGAGCCGCTGCGTCCCGAGGACATCGCGGTCGGTTCGCTGACCTTCGCCATGCCCGAGGGCCTGGAGGAGGACGCGGAGGACTTCCAGTCGCAGATCGCCAAGGCCGCCCTGATGATCATTCGCATCGAGCCGAACGACATCAAGGACAAGCGCGAGCGCGAGTGGGCGCACGAGGGCATCGTCGCCTTCTCCAAGATCTGCACCCACGTCGGCTGCCCGATCAGCCTGTACGAGCAGCAGACGCACCACGTGCTCTGCCCGTGCCACCAGTCCACCTTCGACCTCTCCGACGGCGCCCGCGTCATCTTCGGTCCGGCCGGGCACGCGCTTCCGCAGCTGCGGATCGGCGTGAGCAGCGAGGGCGACCTCCAAGCTCTCGGTGACTTCGAAGAGCCCGTCGGTCCTGCCTTCTGGGAGCGCGGATGAGTACTACGACGGAAACCACGCGCAAGGCACCCGCAGGTGAGCGGGTCGCCGACTGGGCGGACGGCCGGCTGGGCATCTACGGCCTGGCCAAGGCCAACATGCGCAAGATCTTCCCGGACCACTGGTCCTTCATGCTGGGCGAGGTCTGCCTCTACAGCTTCATCATCATCATCCTCACGGGTGTGTATCTGACGCTGTTCTTCCACCCGAGCATGAACGAGGTCGTGTACAACGGCCCGTACGAGCCCATGCAGGGCATCCGGATGTCCGAGGCCTACTCGTCGACGCTGAACATCAGCTTCGACGTCCGCGGTGGTCTGCTCGTTCGGCAGATCCACCACTGGGCCGCGCTGATCTTCCTGGCCGGCATGTTCGTGCACATGATGCGCGTGTTCTTCACGGGCGCGTTCCGCAAGCCGCGTGAGATCAACTGGCTCTTCGGGTTCCTGCTGTTCGTCCTGGGCATGTTCACCGGCTTCACCGGTTACTCGCTCCCGGACGACCTGCTCTCGGGTACGGGTGTCCGCTTCATGCAGGGCGCGATCCTGTCCGTGCCGATCGTCGGCACGTACCTCGCGTACTTCCTGTTCGGCGGGAACTTCCCCGGCGGCGACTTCGTGGCCCGGTTCTACTCGATCCACATCCTGCTGCTCCCGGGCATCATGATGGGTCTGCTGGTCGGCCACCTGATCCTGGTCTTCTACCACAAGCACACGCAGTTCGCGGGCCCCGGCCGTACGAACAAGAACGTCGTGGGCATGCCGCTGCTGCCGGTCTACATGGCCAAGGCCGGAGGGTTCTTCTTCCTGGTCTTCGGTGTCATCTCGGTCGTCGCCGCGGTCGCCTCGATCAACCCGATCTGGGCCATCGGCCCGTACCGGCCGGACCAGGTGTCCACCGGTGCGCAGCCGGACTGGTACATGGGCTTCTCCGAAGGCCTGATCCGTGTCATGCCGGGCTGGGAGATCAACCTCTGGGGTCACACGCTCGTCCTGGGCGTCTTCATCCCGCTGGTCATCTTCCCGCTGGTGCTGGCCGCGATCGCGGTGTACCCGTTCATCGAGTCCTGGGTCACCGGCGACAAGCGCGAGCACCACATCCTGGACCGGCCGCGCAACGCGCCGACGCGCACCGCGTTCGGTGTCGCCTGGATCAGCTGGTACTTCGTCCTGCTCGTCGGCGGCGGCAACGACCTGTGGGCCACGCACTTCCACCTGTCGATCAACGCCATCACCTGGTTCGTGCGGGTCGGATTCTTCGTGGTCCCGGTGCTCGTGTTCATCGCGACGAAGCGGATCTGCCTCGGCCTCCAGCGCCGCGACAAGGAGAAGGTGCTGCACGGACGCGAGTCCGGGCTCATCAAGCGGCTGCCGCACGGTGAGTTCGTGGAGGTCCACGAGCCGCTCAGCCCGGGTCAGCTGCACACCCTCACCGCGCACGAGCAGTACACCCCGCTCGAAATCGGCCCCACGGTCGACGAGAACGGTGTCGAGCGCAAGGTCTCGGCCCTCACGAAGCTGCGCGCCAAGCTCAGCAAGGGCTACTACGGCGAGCACAACCAGATCGCCAAGCCCACCGTCGAGGAGTACAAGGAGATCACCAGCGGCCACGGTCACCACTGATCGCCTGAACTGATCGCCACAGCGAAGAGCCCCGTCCATTCGCCGGACGGGGCTCTTCGTCGTTCCCGGGCCCCGATAGGGTGGACGGACACCCCCCTTTCCGGCTGTGGAAAATCTTGGAGCGGACCATGAACGTTGTGACCCCGAACGGCGGCGACAGCGCGGCGGACCGTTCCTGGTCCGGCGTACTGACGCCCCTGCTGCGCGGCCAGGACCTCGGCGCGGACGACACCGCCTGGGCCATGGACCGGATCATGAGCGGGGACGCCACCGACGCGCAGATCGCGGGCTTCGCCATCGCGCTGCGGGCCAAGGGCGAGACGGTCGCCGAGGTGAGCGGCCTGGTCCGCGCGATGTACGCGCACGCCCGCACCATCGAGGTGCCCGGGCCCTCGGTCGACATCGTCGGCACCGGCGGCGACCTCGCGAAGACGGTCAACATCTCCACGATGTCCGCGATCGTGATCGCCGGAACGGGGGCCAAGGTCGTCAAGCACGGCAACCGGTCCGCCTCCTCGGCCAGCGGCGCCTCCGACGTCCTGGAGAAGCTGGGCGTCAACCTGGAGCTGACCCCGCAGCGGGTCGCCGAGGTGGCCGCCGAGGCGGGCATCACCTTCTGCTTCGCGGTGAAGTTCCACCCGGCCCTCCGGTACGCGGCCAAGGCCCGCAAGGAGCTGGGTACCCAGACCACCTTCAACATCCTCGGCCCGCTCACCAACCCGGCCCACGTCCGCGCCCAGGCCGTCGGGGTCGCCGACCTCAGGATGGCGCCCATCGTGGCCGGCGTCCTGGCCGAGCGCGGCAACTCCGCGCTCGTCTTCCGCGGCGACGACGGACTCGACGAGCTGACCACCACCGCGACCTCCCGGGTCTGGGTGGTCCGGGACTGCGAGGTGCGCGAGGAGGCCTTCGACCCGCGCCACGTGGGGCTGGAGCTGGTGCCGGTCGAGGCGCTGCGCGGCGCCGACCCCTCGTACAACGCGGACGTCGCCCGCCGGGTGCTGGACGGCGAGAAGGGGGCCGTGCGCGAGGCGGTGCTGCTGAACTCGGCGGCGGCGCTGGTGGCGCTGGACCCGGGCACGGGCACGCTCACCGAGCAGATCGGCGCCAAGATCGCCGCCGCCGCCGAATCCATCGACTCCGGGGCCGCGCACCGCGCGCTGGAACGCTGGGTGGCGGCCAGCAACGCCTGAGCACCGCTGCCCGTACGTGCACGAAGGGGCGCAGTCCGTATCGCGGACTGCGCCCTTGCGTTCGTGGGCACGTGTGGCAAGATGCTGGCAGGTCATGAGTGACAGCGACTACGGCCCCGGCCCGCTGTCCGGCAACCCTCCGTCCGTGGCGGGGTGCCCCGGGTGAAGACCAGGCCGTAGGCAGCGAGGTCTGCGGCAAGCGCGGGCCCCTCGGCATCCTCGAATGCCAGCCCCCGGGGTCCTGGTCCCTAGGGAGCCTCTTGTGAGCACGCGAATGCGATAGGGCGCAACGCCCTTCTCCGCACCTCCTTCACCTTTGCACCGTGCTGCCGCGTACCCGCCGGCTCGGTGAATTCGCCTGCGTATTACGGGAGTTCGTCATGTCCGTGTCTTCTGCTGCCCTCAACACCTCCGAGTCCGCCGCCGCTGCCTCCGCCGACGCGGACTGTGCCCCGCTGCCGGTGCTCGGCAAGGACGTCACCGTCCCCCTCGTCACCGGGGGCGAAGTCACCTACGCGGCCCTCGACTACGCGGCCAGCGCCCCGGCGCTCCAGCGGGTCTGGGACGACGTCGCCGCCTACGCGCCGTACTACGGCAGCGTGCACCGCGGCGCCGGCTACCTCTCGCAGCTCTCCACCGACCTCTTCGAGAACAGCCGCGTCACCGTCGCCGAGTTCCTCGGCTGCCGCCCCGGCGACCAGGTGATCTTCACCCGCTCGACCACCGACTCCCTCAACCTGCTGGCGGCCGTGATCCCGGCCGACTGCGAGGTGTTCGTGTACGAGACCGAGCACCACGCCTCGCTGCTGCCCTGGCGCGACGCCAAGGTCACCTACCTCAACGCGCCGCGCACCCCGCAGCAGGCCGTCGAGACCCTGGAGCGCGCCCTCGCCGACCGCGACCCGTACGGCCCGGCCCTCGTCTGCGTCACCGGCGCCTCCAACGTCACCGGCGAGCTGTGGCCGGTCAAGGAACTGGCCGCCGCCGCCCACGCGCACGGCGCCCGCATCGTGCTGGACGCCGCCCAGCTCGCCCCGCACCACCCGGTGGACATCGCCGAACTCGACGTCGACTGGGTCGCGTTCTCCGGCCACAAGCTCTACGCCCCCTTCGGCTCCGGCGTCCTCGCCGGCCGCGCCGACTGGCTCCAGGACTCCGAGCCCTACCTGGCCGGCGGCGGCGCCTCGAAGAAGGTCGCCCGGCGCACCGACGGCGGCGTGGACGTGGAGTGGCACACCACCGCCGCCCGCCACGAGGCCGGTTCGCCCAACGTCATCGGCGTCTACTCCATCGCCTCCGCCTGCAAGGCCCTCACCGAGGCCGGCTTCGACAAGCTCGTCGCCCGCGAGCAGCGGCTGGTCGCCCGGGTCCGCGCGGGTCTCGCCGAGGTGCCGCAGGTCAAGGTGCTCTCGCTCTTCGGCGACGACGCCCCGCGCGTCGGCGTCATCTCCTTCGTGGTGGAGGGCTGGAACAGCTCCCACTTCGCCGCCGCGCTCTCCGCCGAGTACGGCATCGGCGTCCGCGACGGCCTGTTCTGCGCCCACCCGCTGGTCCGCACCCTGCTCGGCAGCGACCCGCAGGACCCGGGCGAGTGCGGCGCGCCGGAGGCCGAGCCGGGCGAGCGCTCCCTGAACGCCATCCGCGTCAGCTTCGGCGCCGGTACGCCGGACGAGCACGTGGACCGCTTCGTCCGCGCCGTCACCGAGCTGGTGAGCGAGGGCGCCCAGTGGAAGTACCGCACCGAGGGCGGCCGTTGCGTCCCGGACCGGGGCGCCGCGCAGCTCTGACGGCGACGGCCCGGCAGCACTTCGGCCGGGGACGGGCTGTTGCCCCGGCCTCCGCCCACGGGGGCCGGGGGGCGCGCGCCGCGGGGGGGGTTGTAGGGGTACTGGGGGGGGGAGGGGGAGAAGGGGTGTGGGGTGGGGTTGGTTTGGG
>NZ_JBSFHV010000037.1:0-63085 GCF_053597235.1 Streptomyces sp. NPDC001493 | reverse complement strand
CGAGAGCGACACCGAGGGATCCCTCGATGGACGTCATCGCTTCCTTGAGCGCGGTTTCGGTGTTGGCCATGAGTGCTCGTTTCCTTTCCCTGACCGGTCGGGATGACCGGTTCCTCTTCTGCGTGATGGTTCAGTCCTGGCTGTGGAGTGTGGGGGGGGGCGCCCCGGCCCGGTCCCGCCGCCCTACACGGGGCGTTGCGGCAACGCGCGGGACTGCGCGGGGCGGGCCGGAGGAGGGGGCGGGGTCCGCTCGACGCGGTCCAGGGCGGCGTCGACGAGTTCCCCGACCCGGGCGCTCGCCCGGCGGCCCTCCAGATGGAGGCGGCCGACGTTGATACGGTCCTCGGCGAGCAGGGTCAGTACGGCGGACGAGCCCGCGGCGTACGTCGCGATGTAGCCGGACTCCCCGCGGACCAGGAGCTCCCGGAACCCGGCGCGGCCGGTCGCCTCCGTCATCCTGATCGCGACGCCGAGCGCGGCGGCGGTCAGGGCGGCGACCCCTTCGGCCTCCACGCCGGGGGTGTCGTGGGCCAGCACCAGGCCGTCGGTGCTGGCTGCCAGCGCACCGCCGATGAGGGGCACCCGGGCCCGCAACCGCTGGAGTTCGTCGAGGACGTCCTGCAGTTCAGCCTCGGGCACCATCAGCTGTCTCCTCCCGGCACGCTGTCTGAGCGCGCGTATCACAAGCCCTCCAATGCATCTCGGAGCCGGCGCAGCAGAGCGACGTCCGGGTCGGACGTGACATCGGGGAGCACGACCCGGCCGGGCGACGCCGCCCCCGGCAGCACCGCTTTGCGGACGGGCTCGACGAGCCCGGCGGCGGCGAGCCTCCGCAGGTCGACCAGGGTGTGGAAGGCCGAACGCCCCAGGACCTGGGCGATGTCGGAGGCCGTCCGTACGCCGTCGACCAGCTCCAGGACATGGCGCTGGCGCGACGGCACCGGGGTGTCCAGCGGGTGCGCCGCGCGGACGAGCGGGGAGCTGTCGGTCAGCGCGTCCGGCCAGATCCGGTCCAGCAGTTCCCGGCGCCGGAGCGTCTCGCGCTCGACGGCACCGACGGCGACGGGCCGGACCGGGCCGATCCAGTGGGACACGCCGTACCGGAACCTGGTCGGCGTACGAGTGGGTGCGAGGACGAAGAAGGCGGCGTCGTAGAGCGCGCCCAGGTGGCACAACTCCAGCGCCCCGCCCGGGACATGGCCGCTGTCGACCAGATAGCGGCCGACCCGTTGGCCCGCCCCCGCCTGGGCGACCGCGTCCCACCAGCGTTCGTGGCGCAGCGCCCCGCCCGCGGTGAGCAGGACGTCGATGCCGGGGGTGGAGGGGCTCTCCGCGTGCACCACCTTCCCGTCGGCGAGGTAGAGCGTGCCGCGGTCGCGCATCAGGGCGCCGGTGGCGCGTTCGGCGGCGAGCCGCTGGAGCATCGGGGAGAGGACGGCTGCCTGGTCCATCTCGGGGGGCGTCGTCCTGGTGCTCATGCCAGGACCAGCCGTTCGGCCAGCTCGCCCAGGCGTATCCGGGCGAGGGCCAGGTTGCCCTCGGTCCGGTCGAGCCAGAGATGGAGGAAGACGCTGCTGTCGAAGACCGTCTCCACGAAGCGGATCACGTGGTAGCCGGTGTGCGTCGTGATGATGACGTCCTCGACCGGAAGTCCGGTGCGGACGCCCGCGTCCGTCCGGCCGTCGGTGTACGGGCTGAGGGTGAAGGCGGGTTGCTCGGCCGCCATCCGGGCCACCTCGGCGGTCTCCGCCGCGGTCGCCTCGTGGTCGCCGTTGGGTGAATCGCCGATGGTGCCGAGGGCGAGGCCGCTCGTCCAGTCGACGACCGCGGCGCCCCGGGCTCCGGGCAGCCTCATGACTTCGAGCAGGCACTCGTCGATTCCCGGCACCGCGGCTTCCCCTCCAGGCAATGGCGTTCGGAGCTGTGAACCAGAGGCTACGCACCGTGGCCGGTCCCTGGGGGGCGGTTCGGCATTTTCCAGTGGTACATGCGGCGGGCGGTGTAAGGGAATTGGGGAGAAGGCGTAAGGGAGAAGTCTGACAAAGGGAGGGATGCGGACGGAAGGTCCGGCCGATGGTTGATCGATCTGCTCCGGTTACCTGCGGTATCCGCCGCTTTGTGTCCGGAGGGTGAGTGGGTGAAAGTCGTTGCTGTCCGAAAAGCGCCGGGATGGCGTGAAAGCGGCGGAGGCTCCGGAGGGGTGCCGGTGTGGCACGTGTCAACTGTTCGGCCCGTTCGCGACCGCTCAGTTTCGGCCGCATCGCTCCGGTCGTCCGACCGTCTCGTCCCGGCTGTCTCGCCCCGGCCACCTCCTCGCCCCGGCGGCCCCGCCTCCCCGGGCGTCCGCGTGTCCGGTGGCGCACCGTTGACTAGAAGTATTCAGCGCATCAGGATGTGAATGGATGGTCGAGTCCACGGCTCGGGCCCACGGCTGAGTCCCACGCGGGTTCCCCTGTCGAAGCCCTCGGCCGGGACCCCGCGAGGAGAACCCCACCGGGACGCGTTCCGCGAGGAGAACCCCCGCCGGGACGCACCCCGCGAGCAAGGAGGCGCACCATGTCAGGACCCCGCCCCGTCAGGGCCGCGCGCGGCACCGGACTGAGCACCCTGGGCTGGCAGCAGGAGGCCGCCCTGCGCATGCTCCAGAACAACCTGGACCCCGAGGTCGCCGAACACCCCGACCGGCTGGTCGTCTACGGCGGCACCGGCAAGGCGGCCCGGGACTGGCGGAGTTACGACGCCATGGTCCGTACCCTGCGCACCCTCAAGCAGGACGAGACGATGCTCGTCCAGTCCGGCCGCCCGGTCGGCGTGATGCAGACCCACGAGTGGGCGCCGCGCGTGCTGCTCGCCAACTCCAACCTGGTGGGCGACTGGGCGAACTGGGAGGAGTTCCGCCGCCTGGAGGCGCTCGGCCTCACCATGTACGGCCAGATGACCGCGGGTTCCTGGATCTACATCGGCACCCAGGGCATCCTCCAGGGCACCTACGAGACCTTCGCCGCCGTCGCCGCCAAGCGGTTCGGCGGCTCCCTCGCCGGGACCATCACCCTCACCGCCGGACTCGGCGGCATGGGCGGCGCCCAGCCGCTCGCCGTCACCATGAACGACGGGGTCGCGATCTGCGTGGACTGCGACCCGCGCGCCATCGAGCGCCGGATCGAACACCGCTACCTCGACGTACGGGCCGACGGCGTCGCCCACGCCCTCGCGCTCGCCACCGAGGCCCGCGACGCCCGCAGGCCACTCTCGATCGGGCTCCTCGGCAACGCGGCCGAGATCCTGCCCGAGCTGCTCGCCGCCGGGGCGCCGGTCGACATCGTCACCGACCAGACGAGCGCCCACGACCCGCTGGCGTACCTGCCGACCGGTGTCGAGTTCGACGCGATGGCCGCGTACGCCGCCGAGAAGCCCGCCGACTTCACCCGCAGGGCCCGCGAGTCGATGGCCCGGCACGTGGAGGCGATGGTCGGCTTCATGGACGCCGGGGCCGAGGTCTTCGACTACGGCAACTCGATCCGGGGTGAGGCACAACTCGCCGGGTACGAGCGGGCCTTCGACTTCCCCGGCTTCGTCCCCGCCTACATCCGGCCGCTCTTCTGCGAGGGCAAGGGGCCGTTCCGCTGGGCGGCGCTCTCCGGCGAGGCCGCCGACATCCACCGCACCGACCGGGCGATGCTCGACCTCTTCCCGGAGAACGAGTCGCTCCGCCGCTGGATCGGACTCGCCGGTGAACGCGTCCGTTTCCAGGGCCTGCCCGCCCGGATCTGCTGGCTCGGCTACGGCGAACGCGACCGGGCCGGCGAGCGCTTCAACGACATGGTCGCGAGCGGCGAACTCGCCGCCCCCCTCGTCATCGGCCGCGACCACCTGGACTGCGGCTCGGTGGCCTCCCCGTACCGGGAGACCGAGGCGATGCTCGACGGCTCGGACGCCATCGCCGACTGGCCCCTGCTGAACGCCATGGTCAACGTCGCCTCCGGGGCGTCCTGGGTCTCCGTCCACCACGGCGGCGGGGTCGGCATGGGCCGCTCCCTCCACGCCGGGCAGGTCACCGTCGCGGACGGCACCCCGCTCGCCGGGGAGAAGATCCGCCGGGTGCTCACCAACGACCCGGGCATGGGCGTCATCCGCCATGTCGACGCGGGGTACGAGGGCGCCGAGCGGGTCGCGGAGGAACGGGGCGTCCGCGTCCCCATGCGGGAGGGCGACGGGACGGACGGCCCGGGGCGGCCCGGGACCGGCGACGACGAGAGCGCCGCGCATCGCGCGGACCACCGATGACCGGCCGGGACGCCGAAGCGGCCTTCCGGGAGATGTGGCGCGAGCTCGCCCCCCTCGGCCGCCACCCCGCCTCCGGCGGCTACCGCCGCTACGCCTGGACCCGCGCGGACGCCGACTGCCGGGCCTGGTTCCGCGGCCAGGCCGAGGCGCGCGGACTCGGATACGAGACCGACCGCAACGGCAACCAGTGGGCCTGGCTCGGCGACCCCATGGCGGGGGACGCCGTCGTCACCGGCTCCCACCTGGACTCCGTACCCGACGGCGGCGCCTTCGACGGCCCCCTCGGGGTGGTCTCCGCCTTCGCCGCGCTGGACGAACTCCGCCACCGGGGAGCGGAGTTCACCAGGCCGCTGGCGGTCGTCAACTTCGGCGACGAGGAGGGCGCCCGCTTCGGAGTGGCCTGCACCGGCTCCCGGCTGGCGGCGGGCCGGCTCACCCGCGAGCAGGCCCACCTCCTCACCGACGCCGACGGCGTCACGCTGCCCCGCGCGATGGAGGCCGCCGGGTACGACCCCGACGCCATCGGCCCGGACCCCGAACGCCTCGCCCGTATCGGTGCGTTCGTCGAGCTCCACGTCGAGCAGGGGCGGTCCCTCGACCGCACCGGCGACCCCCTCGGCATCGCCTCCGCCATCTGGCCGCACGGCCGCTGGCGGTACGACTTCCGGGGCGAGGCCAACCATGCCGGGACCACCCTCCTCGCCGACCGCCGCGACCCGATGCCGCCGTACGCCGAGACCGTCCTCGCCGCCCGCCGGGAGGCCGAACTCGCCGGTGCGCTCGCGACCTTCGGCAAGGTCGCCGTCGAGCCCAACGGCGTCAACGCGGTGCCGTCCCTCGTCCGGGGCTGGCTCGACTCGCGCGCCGCCGACGCCGCCACCCTCGACGCCCTCACCGCCGCCGTCGAACGCGCCGCCCGGGACCACGCCGAACGGGCGGGCGTCGCCCTCGACGTCGTACGGGAGTCCTTCACGCCCGTCGTCGAGTTCCAGCACGCCCTGCGCGACGAACTCGCCCGCATCCTGGGCCGCGAGGGGACGGGCGGAGACCCGGTCCGCCCCGTACCCGTCCTCGCCACGGGAGCGGGACACGACGCGGGTATTTTGTCCGCCTCCGTGCCGACCGCCATGCTGTTCGTACGGAACCCCACCGGCGTCTCCCACTCGCCCGCCGAGCACGCCGGCGAGCAGGACTGCGTGGCCGGGGCCGCCGCACTCGCCGACGTACTGGAGGGTCTCGCATGCAGGTGACGACGTACTGGCTCTCCCAGGCCTGGCTCGGCACCCACGTCGAACCCGGGGTCGCCCTCGACGTCGCGGACGGGCTGATCACCGCCGTCCGCACCGGCGTCGGAACCCCGCCGCCCGGCGCGACCGTCCTGCGGGGCCTCACCCTGCCGGGGCTGGCGAACACCCACTCGCACGCCTTCCACCGGGCCCTGCGCTCCACCGTGCAGGTCGGCTCGGGGACGTTCTGGACCTGGCGGGAACGGATGTACCGGGTCTCCGCCAAGCTCACCCCCGACAGCTACTTCGCGCTCGCCCGCGCCACCTACGCCGAGATGGCCCTCGCGGGCATCACCGCCGTCGGCGAGTTCCACTATCTCCACCACGCCCCCGGCGGCACCCCCTACGCCAACCCGAACGCGATGGGCGAGGCGCTGATCGCCGCCGCCGACGAGGCCGGAATCCGCATCACCCTGCTCGACACCGCCTACCTCGCCGCCGGATTCGGCCAGGAACCCGACCGCCACCAGCTCCGCTTCTCCGACACCACCGCGGACGCCTGGGCCGAACGCGCCGCCGAGCTCCGGGGCGGCGGCCACGCGCTGATCGGCGCCGCCATCCACTCCGTACGGGCCGTCCCGGCCGACCAGCTGGAGACCGTCGCCCAGTGGGCCGCCGACCGCGCCGCCCCGCTCCACGTCCACCTCTCCGAGCAGACCGCCGAGAACGAGGCCTGCCTCGCCGCCCACGGCCGGACCCCCGCCCGGCTCCTCGCGGACCACGGCGTCCTCGGCCCCCGCACCACCGGCATCCACCACACCCACCTGACGCGGCAGGACATCGGGCTGATCGGCGCCTCCGGCACCGGCACCTGCATGTGCCCCACCACCGAACGGGACCTCGCCGACGGCATCGGCCCCGCCGTCGCCCTGCACCGCGCCGGCTCCCCGGTCTCCCTCGGCAGCGACAGCCACGCCGTGATCGACCTCTTCGAGGAGGCGCGCGCCATGGAGCTGAACGAGCGGCTGCGGACGAACATCCGGGGCCACTGGACCGCCGCCGCCCTGCTCCGCGCCGCCTCCGCGACCGGCCACGCCGCCCTCGGCAGGCCGGAGGGCGGCAGCCTCGTCGCCGGAGCCCCGGCCGACCTGACGACCGTCGCCATGGACTCCGTCAGGACCGCCGGACCCGTGGACCGGCTGGCCGCCGAGGCCGCCGTCTTCGCGGCGAGCGCCGCGGACGTACGCCACACGGTGGTGGCGGGCCGTCACCTCGTACGCGACGGCCGCCACACGAGAATCGACGACGTGCCCGCCGCGCTCGCCGACGCCGTCGCGGCCCTCCGCGACTGACACGCGACCCGTCGCGGCCCTCCGCGACCGACACGCGACCAGTGACCCCCGGCAAGCGCGAGCGACTGGAGCAGCAGCCCCGATGACGAGCACCGTCCTCACCCACATCTCCGGCCTGGTCACCAACGACCCCTCCCAGGGGGACGGCACCCCGTTGGGCCTGGTCCGGGACGCGGCCGTCGTCATCGACGGCGACCGCATCGCCTGGACCGGCGAGTCGGCGCGGGCACCCGCCGCCGACCGCGCCGTCGACGCGGGCGGCCGGGCCGTGCTCCCGGGGTTCGTGGACTCCCACTCCCACCTGCTCTTCGCCGGCGACCGCACCGCGGAGTTCAACGCCCGGATGTCCGGGCACCCGTACACCGCCGGGGGCATCCGGACCACCGTCGCCGCCACCCGCGCCGCCACCGACGAGGAGCTCGCGGCCGGGCTCGTACGCCATCTCGACGAGGGGCTCCGGCAGGGCACCACCACCTTCGAGACCAAGTCCGGTTACGGCCTCACCGTCGCGGACGAGGCCCGCGCCCTGGCCCTGGCCGCCGGGCTCACCGACGAGCTCACCTTCCTGGGCGCCCACGTGGTGCCGCCCGAGTACGAGGACGACCCGGCCGGCTACGTCGCGCTGGTCACCGGCCCGATGCTGGACGCCTGCGCCCCGTACGCCCGGTGGATCGACGTCTTCTGCGAGCGGGGCGCCTTCGACGGCGACCAGGCCCGCGCGGTCCTCACCGCCGGGAAGGCGAAGGGCCTGCTGCCCCGGGTACACGCCAACCAGCTCGGCCACGGTCCGGGCGTGCGGCTCGCCGTGGAGCTGGACGCGGCCTCGGCCGACCACTGCACCCACCTCGACGACGCGGACGTCGACGCCCTCGCCGCCGGGAACACCGTCGCCACCCTGCTGCCCGGGGCGGAGTTCTCCACCCGCGCCGCCTGGCCGGACGCCCGGCGGCTGCTCGACGCGGGGGTCACCGTCGCCCTCTCCACCGACTGCAACCCGGGCTCGTCGTACACCTCCTCGATGGCGTTCTGCGTCGCCCTCGCGGTACGGGACATGGGCATGACCCCCGACGAGGCGGTCCGGGCCGCCACCGCGGGCGGAGCCGCGGCCCTGCGCCGCACCGACGTCGGCCGGATCGTCCCGGGCGCCCGCGCCGACCTGCTGCTGCTGGACGCGCCCAGCCACGTCCACCTCGCCTACCGGCCGGGCGTCCCGCTGGCCGCCGGGGTCTGGCGGCGCGGCGTCCGCGTGGTGTGAGCGGCGCGGCGTCCGCGTGTGTGAGCGGTGCCCGGAAGCGCCGCCCGGACACGCGTGTGGCCGCCCGGAGACTCCGGGCGGCCACAGGCACGGGAAGGGCGCGTCACTCCTGGACGGTCAGCCCTTCGCGGAGCCGTCCCAGCGTCCGTGAGAGCAGGCGGGACACGTGCATCTGGGAGATGCCGAGCTCCTCGCCGATCTCCGACTGGGTGAGGTTGGTGACGAAGCGCAGCGACAGGATGAGGCGGTCGCGGTCCGACAGCGAGGCGATGAGGGGCTTGAGGGACTCGACGTACTCGATCCCCTCCAGCCCGTGGTCCTCGTAGCCGATGCGGTCCGCCAGGGAGCCTTCGCTCTCGTGGTCGTCGTGCTGGGCGTCCAGCGAGCCGGCGCTGTAGCCGTTGCTCGCGGTCAGCCCCTCCACGACCTCCTCGCGGGTCAGCCCGAGGTGCTCGGCGAGTTCGCCGGTGGTCGGCGCGCGGTCCAGCCGCTGCGACAGGGCGTCGCCCGCCTTGGCCAGGTCGATCCGCAGCTCCTGGAGGCGGCGCGGCACGCGCACGGCCCAGCTGGTGTCGCGGAAGAAACGCTTGATCTCGCCGATGATCGTCGGCATGGCGAAGGTCGGGAACTCGACGCCCCGGCTCAGCTCGAACCGGTCGATCGCCTTGATCAGCCCGATGGTGCCGACCTGGACGATGTCCTCCATCGGCTCACTGCGGGTGCGGAACCGGGTGGCGGCGAACCGCACGAGGGCGAGGTTCAGCTCGACCAGGGTGTTCCGTACGTACGCGTGGGCGTGGGTGCCCTCCTCCAGGGTGTCGAGCCGCTCGAAGAGCGTCTTCGACAGCGCGCGGGCGTCCAGCGCTCCGACGGTCGCGGGGGAGGGGATCTCGGGAAGTCCTTCGAGACCCTCGAATCCTTCGAAGCCGTCGCCGATGGGGACCTCTCCGTCGCTGGGGTCCTCTTCGCCGGGGGCGGCCTCGCGGCCGTGGACGGCCTTCTCGCCGGTGGGGGCGGCGAGGGGGATGGTGCCTCCGGCGGCGGTGCCGTCGGAGCTTCTGCGCGGGCCGGGTACGGCGCCGATGGCAGGGGAGTCGGAATTGGTCGGTCCCTGAGGACATGCCGACGCCGCGTCGTGGGTACGCGAACCGTCGAGCCGGGGTGACATGGTTCTCCTCCAGTGTCTCGGCATAGGGCTGCCGAAGCCGTTCGTGATGCTGCGGTGAAGCGGCGCCTCCAAAGCCGGTAAGGGGTGGATGAAGCAGGTGTCCCTCTACCCTTACCTGCTCGGCGGTAGGAGTGACAAGCTCCAATTAGCCGTTATGTCCGGTTTGTTGAGATCTCCTGCTACCGCGGGAGAGGCGGACCGCGTAATGTTTCGCGTATGTCGCGGCATGCGCGCGGACACAGGAATACGGGCGGCTCACCCGCCGCTCAAGGCCCCACTGACCAACGGTGAAGAGGGACGGCATGGACCGCGGGACGGTCGGCAGTACGAACCGGGGAAGACTTCTGGTCGAGACCCGGACGGAGGGCGGCAGCGAGATCGTGACGCCGGTGGGTGAGCTCGATCACCACACCGCCGATCTGCTGCGCGAACCTCTGGAGAGTGCGGTCGAGCAAGGGCGCGTGCGCCTGATCGTCGACTGTTCCGGGCTCGAGTTCTGCGACTCCACGGGACTGAACGTCCTGCTCGGCGCGCGGCTCCAGGCGGAAGAGGCCGGCGGGGAGGTCCACCTGGCCGGCATGCGGCCCGTCGTGGCCAGGGTCTTCGAGATCACTGGCGCGGAGGCGGTTTTCACCGTCCACGACACGGTCCAAGACGCCCTGGGCACCTGAGGTGCCCCTCTCGCACCACCCCCGGCCGGATCACGCGCCCCGCGCGTCACACGATCCGCCGGCCGGAGCGGGTGTCGTCGGAGCCCCGCCGGGCAGGAGTCCCGGCGGAGCCACGGAGGCCCGCATCCAAGAATCTGACCTGTATCTGTTCGATGGCGACACGGTGAATCGGTGAGGTGAAGCGCTGATGAGCACCACCCGGCAGCATCCGCCGGGCGGCCTCGGCCGCGAGCCGGACGGAGCGGACACGTCCGCACCGGCCCCGGCCGACCGGCAGTGGCGCACCCTCTCTCTGCGGGAGGCCACCGGCATCGTGCCGATGGCCCGCGACTTCGCACGCGAGGCCCTGCACGAGTGGGGCTGGCTGCCCGCCGAGGGCGCCGACCGCCGCGCCGCCGCCGAGGACGTCCTGCTGGTCGTCTCCGAGCTGGTAACCAACGCCTGCCTGCACGCGGGCGGCCCCGAGGAGCTCCGGATAGGAGCCACCTCCAAGGTGCTGCGGATCGAGGTCACCGACAACGGCGCCGGGCAGCCCGCCCCGCGCACCCCGCACCGGGCCGGCCGCCCCGGCGGCCACGGCATGTTCATCGTGCAGCGGCTCTGCCTGGACTGGGGCGTGGTACGCGTCCCCGACGCACCCGGCAAGACCGTCTGGGCGGAGCTGGCCGCACCCGCGTAACAGCACGTACGGAAACGGCGGAGGGCCGCCGCACCGATCACTCGGTGCGGCGGCCCTCCGCCGTCGTTGCGGGGTACGCGCGTCAGCGCACGTCGCCCATGAGGGACTTCACCTTGCCGCGGTACATGAAGATCGCGACACCCGCGAGCGCCGCGAGCGCGGCCTGCAGGGTGACGATCCCGGTGCCGTTGAGGTCCACGCCCGCCAGGGAGAGCAGGCTGGTGGTGCAGTCGCCCGCGGTGACCGCGAGGAACCAGACACCCATCATCTGGCTGGCGTACTTGGCCGGAGCCATCTTCGTGGTGACCGAGAGGCCCACCGGGGAGAGCGTCAGCTCACCGACGGTCTGCACGAAGTAGATCGCGACCAGCCACATCGCGGCGGCCTGGTGGCCGTCGGTGGCGATGGTCAGGGGCGCCAGGAAGAGGAAGAACGACGCACCGACCAGCACCAGGCCGGAGCTGAACTTCACGATCGTGCTCGGCTCCTTGCCGCGGCGGTTCAGCGCCATCCAGAAGGCGGCGAAGACCGGGGCCAGGGCCATGATCAGGATGGGGTTGACCGACTGGTACCAGGAGACCGGGAACTCCCAGCCGAACACCGAGTTCTTCGCCGAGTCCTCGGCGAAGATCGCCATCGTCGAGCCGCCCTGGTCGTAGATCATCCAGAAGAGCGCGGCGGCGACGAAGAACCAGATGTAACCGGAGACCTTGCGCTGCTCGGTGCCGCTCAGCTCCTTGTCGCGCTTGATGCGCGCCAGGACCATCACCGGGATGACCAGACCGGCCACGGTGATCGGGACCAGCAGCCAGTTCAGCGTGTAGACGCCGGTGACGACCGTGACGATGTAGAAGACCGCGGCGATGCCCAGCCAGATCATCGACTTGCGCAGCGTGGAGGCGCGCTCGGCGGACGAGAGCGGCTTCGGGGTCTCGAAGCTGCGCGCGTCCAGGTGGCGGCTGCCGAGCATGAACTGGAGGACACCCAGCCCCATGCCGACGGCGGCCAGGGCGAAGCCGAGGTGCCAGTTGACGTTCTCGCCGATGGTGCCGATCACCAGCGGGGCGACGAAGCCACCGAGGTTGATGCCCATGTAGAAGATCGTGAAGCCACCGTCGCGGCGCGGGTCGTCCGGGCCGTCGTAGAGGTGGCCGACCATCGTCGAGATGTTGGACTTCAGCAGGCCCGAACCGATGGCCACGAGACCGAGGCCGGCGAAGAACGTGCCCTCGGAGGGGAGGGCCAGTACGAGGTGACCGACCATGATCACCGCACCGGAGATGGCCACCGTCTTGCGCGGACCCCAGACCCGGTCGCCGAACCAGCCGCCGGGCATGGCGAGCAGGTAGACGAGCGACAGGTAGACCGAGTAGATCGCCGTCGCCGTGGCCGGGTTCATGTGAAGCCCGTTGGGAGCGATCAGGTACAGGGGGAGCAGGGCCCTCATGCCGTAGTAGGAGAAACGCTCCCACATCTCGGTCATGAAGAGCGTGGCCAGGCCGCGGGGGTGGCCGAAGAAGGTCGCCCCGCCGGTCTGGCCGGCGGTTTCCTTCGTCAGGCTGGACGCCATGGTCGATCCTTGCTGATGGGGACGTACCGCCGTGGAAGCGGGGTACGTCCGGTGGGGGGTGGCCGGCACCGACGCGTTCAGGGCCCTGCCCCTCGCCTGAAAGGGATTCGCTCCGCCTTCCGGCCCCTGGGAAGAGGTACGGAGACGGGGGACCGACCGCATCGGGATCCACACCCGGCGCGCATCGTCGCGCTCCGGGCCCGGCCCACAGGTCATTCACTCGTTACAAGACTGGCGGGAACCAGCCCGCACATGAAAGGGACCTTCGGCGCGAAACGCTGCCCAAAGGTCCCCATTAGTGCAACAGGCGTCGCAACACCATACGACACGACCTTGCACCATATGGAAGAGTATGAGACATCGATCACAGGTAGGAGTGGAACCGCGGTCGATCAATTGAAGGTCCTGAGGGGGATGGGGGTATGACTCGAAGGCGTTTTCGTGCGCCTCACTCCGGGCCTCCCTCGCGGACTACCATCACCCCATGACCCGTGTACTGCTCGCCGAGGACGACGCATCCATCTCGGAGCCACTGGCCCGCGCCCTGCGTCGGGAGGGCTACGAGGTCGAGGTCCGCCAGGACGGCCCCACCGCGCTCGACGCCGGACTCCAGGGCGGCGTCGACCTGGTCGTCCTCGATCTGGGACTGCCCGGCATGGACGGCCTCGAAGTGGCCCGACGGCTGCGCGCCGACGGCCACGCCGTGCCGATCCTGGTGCTGACCGCCCGCGCCGACGAGGTCGACACGGTGGTCGGCCTGGACGCCGGCGCCGACGACTACGTCACCAAGCCCTTCCGACTCGCGGAGCTCCTCGCCCGCGTCCGCGCCCTGCTGCGGCGCGGCGCCGCCGAGCCCGCCCCGCAGCCCGCCACCCACGGCGTACGGATCGACGTCGAGTCGCACCGCGCCTGGATGGGCGACGAGGAGCTCCAGCTCACCGCGAAGGAGTTCGACCTCCTGCGGGTGCTGGTCCGGGACGCCGGCCGGGTCGTCACCCGCGACCAGCTGATGCGCGAGGTCTGGGACACCACCTGGTGGTCGTCGACGAAGACCCTGGACATGCACATCTCCTGGCTCCGCAAGAAGCTCGGCGACGACGCGGCGAACCCCCGCTACATCGCCACCGTCCGCGGCGTCGGCTTCCGCTTCGAGAAGAGCTGACGGGCACAGAAGGCTGACGGACCGGGAAAGCCGACAGGTACGGAAAGCTGACGGGCACAGAAAGCCGACGAGCACAGAAAGCTGACGGGCAGAAGCACCTCATGCGCCGCCGACTGATCAACTCCACGCTCTCCGTGGTGCTCGTGGTGATCGCCGTCTTCGGCATCTCCCTGGTCCTCGTGGAGACCCGCACCATCAGCAACAGCGCCCAGGAGAGCGTGGACTCCGAGGCGCTGCGCCTGATCAGCGTCGTGGAGAGCCGGCTGCTCGGCGAGGAACGGATCACCGCCGCCGTACTCGACGAACAGGTCGTCGGTGACCGGTACGCCCGTATCGATCTCCCCGGCCGTGCCCCGATCGAGGTCGGCACCCGGCCCGGCGGCAACGCCATCACCTCCGTCGTGAAGGGGGAGGAGGGCGAGCGGGTCACCGTCGAGGAATCCCGCTCGGCCGTCACCCGCGAGGTCGGCCGCACCCTGCTGATCATCGGTGCGGTGGCCCTCCTCGCGATCATCTCGGCCGTCCTCCTCGCCGTACGCCAGGCCAACCGGCTCACCTCCCCGCTCACCGACCTCGCGGAGACCGCGGAACGCCTCGGCTCCGGCGACCCGCGCCCCCGCCACAAGCGGTACGGGGTGCCCGAGCTGGACCGGGTCGCCGACGTCCTCGACGCCTCCGCGGAACGGATCGCCCGGATGCTGACGGCCGAGCGGCGGCTCGCGGCCGACGCCTCCCACCAGCTGCGCACCCCGCTCACCGCGCTCTCCATGCGCATCGAGGAAATCTCCGTCACCGACGACCCGGACACGGTGAAGGAGGAGGCGAACATCGCCCTCACCCAGGTCGAGCGCCTCACCGACGTCGTCCAGCGGCTGCTGACCAACGCCCGGGACCCCCGCACCGGCTCCGCCGTCGTCTTCGACCTGGACGAGGTCATCAAGCAGCAGATCGAGGAGTGGCGCCCCGCCTACCGCGGCGAGGGCCGTGCCGTCGTCCGCTCCGGCCGGCACGGCCTGCGGGCGGTCGGCACCCCCGGTGCCGTCGCCCAGGTGCTCGCCGCCCTGATCGAGAACGCGCTGATGCACGGCGGCGGCACGGTCGCCCTGCGCACCCGCGTCACGGGCAACCAGGTCGTCGTGGAGGTCACCGACGAGGGCCCGGGCGTCCCCGCCGACCTCGGCGCCCGGATCTTCGAACGCTCCATCAGCGGGCGCAACTCCACCGGCATCGGACTCGCGGTCGCCCGCGACCTCGCCGAGGCCGACGGCGGCAGGCTGGAACTCCTCCAGCAGCAGCCGCCCGTCTTCGCCCTCTTCCTCGGCAGCGTCGCGCGCACCCCCGAGGAACAGGAACGCCCGGTCCGCTGAGCGCGGGACCGGGCGGGCTGGGTGTCGCGGTGCGGGGTGCGGTCAGTTCCGTACGGTGTCCGGCGCTACCGGCTCCGAGGGCTGTCGCCGCCCGGGAAACTGCTCCGCGACGACCACGGCCTCCTTCTCGGGGAGCGCCTTGAACACCCAGGTGCGGTACGACCAGAAGCGGAAGAGCGTGGCGATCCCGATGCCCAGGACCTTGGCGACGTTGCTCTGCACCGGGGTGTCCCAGCCGAAGCCGTACGTCGCCGCGTACAGCACGCCCGTCTCGATCACCGCACCCACCGCGCTGAACAGCAGGAACAGCACCAGTTCGCGGGTCCGGCCGCTCTTGTCGCGGTCCCGGTAGGTCCAGTACCTGAACCCCACGTAGTTGAAGAGGATGGCCACACAGGTGGCCATCAGCCCGGCCCGCACGGTCGGAATGTCCGTGGTGCGCCAGATCAGGTTGGATACCGCGATGTTGACCACCAGCCCGAGCGCGCCGACCACGCCGAACTTGGCGACCTCCCGGGCCAGCCGATCAAGCCGGGTCCGCAGTGCGCCCCGTTCGCTCATGATGATCGTTCAGCCCCGTCCGGTCGGTTTCGTCAACCCGCTCATGCTAACCAGCCCGACCGTGTGATGCCCCGGGCCTCGGGGCACCTGTCCAGCGACGACGGCGTCACCCGCCCCCGGGGGCCCTTTCGGGCCAGAGTCAAGGGGCACCTGGCTGGCGGATACCCTGGGGGCGTGACGTTCCCGGTAGTCGGCATGGTCGGCGGCGGTCAGCTCGCCCGCATGACCCACGAGGCGGGCATCCCCCTCGGCCTGACATTCAAGCTGCTCAGTGACACCCCGCAGGACTCGGCCGCCCAGGTGGTGAACGAGGTCGTCGTCGGCGACTATCGCGACCTGGACACCCTCCGCGCCTTCGCGCGCGGCTGCGACGTGATCACCTTCGACCACGAGCACGTGCCCACCGAGCACCTGCGGGCCCTGGAGGCCGACGGCATCGCCGTACGCCCCGGACCCGACGCTCTGCGGCACGCCCAGGACAAGGGCGTGATGCGGGCCCGGCTCACCGAGCTCGGCGTGCCCTGTCCCCGCCACCGCATCGTCACGGACCCCGCCGACGTCACCGCCTTCGCGGGCGAGGGTGACGGCTACCCGGTGATCCTCAAGACGGTCCGCGGCGGCTACGACGGCAAGGGCGTCTGGGTGGTGCGCTCCGAGGCGGACGCGGCCGAGCCCTTCCGTGCCGGAGTCCCGGTCCTCGCCGAGGAGAAGGTCGCCTTCACCCGCGAGCTCGCGGCGAACATCGTCCGCTCCCCGCACGGCCAGGCCGTCGCCTACCCCGTCGTGGAGTCCGTCCAGGTCGACGGGGTCTGCGACACGGTCATCGCCCCGGCCCCCGGTCTCGACGAGAAGCTGGCCGGCGAGGCCCAGCAGCTCGCGCTGCGGATCGGCGCCGAACTCGGAGTCGTCGGCCACCTCGCCGTCGAGCTCTTCGAGACCCGTGCCGCCGACGGGACACCCGGCATCCTCGTCAACGAACTGGCCATGCGCCCGCACAACTCCGGCCACTGGACCCAGGACGGCGCGATCACCTCGCAGTTCGCCAACCACGTCCGCGCCGTGCTCGACCTGCCGCTCGGCGACCCGCGCCCGCGCGCCCCCTGGACGGTCATGTGCAACGTCCTGGGCGGCGACTACCCCGACATGTACCAGGGCTACCTGCACTGCATGGCCCGGGACCCGCAGCTCAAGATCCACATGTACGGCAAGGACGTGAAGCCCGGCCGCAAGGTCGGACACGTCAACACCTACGGCGACGATCTGGCGGACGTGCGGGAGCGCGCCCGGCACGCGGCCGACTACCTACGAGGGACGATCACCGAATGACAGACCCGCGCACCGCACCCGTAGTCGGCATCGTCATGGGGTCGGACTCCGACTGGCCCGTCATGGAGGCCGCCGCCCAGGCCCTGGACGAGTTCGGCATCGCGTACGAGGTGGACGTCGTCTCCGCCCACCGGATGCCCCGCGAGATGATCGCGTACGGCGAGCAGGCGGCCGGCCGCGGCCTGAAGGCGATCGTCGCGGGCGCGGGCGGCGCCGCCCACCTGCCCGGCATGCTGGCCTCCGTCACCCCGCTGCCGGTCATCGGCGTCCCGGTGCCGCTGAAGTACCTGGACGGCATGGACAGCCTGCTCTCCATCGTCCAGATGCCCGCCGGCATCCCCGTCGCCACCGTCTCCGTCGGCGGCGCCCGCAACGCCGGACTCCTCGCCGCCCGCATCCTCGCCACCGCCGACGAGGAGCTCCGCGAGCGGATGACCACCTTCCTCGGCGAGCTGAACGAACAGGCCACCGAGAAGGGCCGGCGGCTGCGGGCCAAGGTCGAGGGCTCCGGATCCTTCGGATTCGGGAAGTAGGCAGGCAGCGCCATGGACCACGCGAACCACACGAACCACGCGGACCACCTGCGACGGGCCCGGGATCTGCTCGCCGTCCACCCCGTCGTCGACGGCCACAACGACCTCCCGTGGGCCCTGCGCGAACAGGCCGGCTACGACCTGAACGCCCGTGACATCGCCCAGGACCAGACCGGCCTCCTCCACACCGACCTGCCCCGGCTCCGCGCCGGAGGCGTCGGCGCGCAGTTCTGGTCGGTGTACGTGCGCTCCGACCTCGCCGGCGACGAAGCCGTCAGCGCCACCCTCGAACAGATCGACATCGTCGGCGAGATGCAGACGCGCTACCCCGCGCACCTGCGCCGGGCGCTGACCGCCGACGACATGGAGGCGGCCCGCACCGAGGGACGCATCGCCTCCCTGATGGGGGCCGAGGGCGGCCACTCCATCAACAACTCGCTGGCCACCCTCCGCGCCCTGCACACCCTCGGCGTCCGCTACATGACGCTGACGCACAACGACAACCTCGACTGGGCCGACTCCGCGACCGACGTCGCCCGCCTCGGCGGACTCTCCGAGTTCGGCCGCGAGGTCGTCCGCGAGATGAACCGTTGCGGCATGCTCGTCGACCTCTCGCACGTGTCACCCGGCACCATGCGCGACGCCATCGCCACCAGCGAGGCGCCCGTCGTCTTCTCGCACTCCTCCGCCCGCGCCGTCTGCGACCACCCGCGCAACGTCCCCGACGACGTGCTGCTCCAGCTGCGCGACAACGGCGGGGTGGCGATGGCCACCTTCGTACCCAAGTTCGTCCTGCCGGCCGCCGTCGAGTGGACGCTCGCCGCCGACCGGAACATGCGCGAGCACGGGCTGCACCACCTCGACACGTCCCCGCAGGCCATGCGGATCCACGAGGACTTCGAGGAAGCCAACCCGCGCCCGGTCGCCACCGTCGCCACCATCGCGGACCACCTCGACCACATGCGCGAGGTGGCCGGCGTCGACCACATCGGCATCGGCGGCGACTACGACGGCACGGCGTTCCTCCCCGAGGGCCTGGAGGACGTCTCCGGCTACCCGAACCTCGTCGCGGAGCTGCTGCGCCGCAACTGGTCCGAGGCCGACCTCGCCAAGCTCACCTGGCGCAACGCGGTACGCGTGCTGCGCGACGCGGAGGCGGTCGCCCGCGACCTCCAGTTCCGCCGGAGCCCGTCCCACGCCACCATCGAGCAGCTGGACGGCAAGGGCCAGGCCTGACGGCCCTCCGCCCGGCCCTGGAGTACGTACGCCGAGAGGCCGCCCCGATCCCTCGGGTGCGGCCTCTCGGCGTACGTACGTATGACGTGAGGGCGGTGATCAGGCGGTCGGGCGGCCCATCGCCCGGTACGTCCACCCGGCCGCCCGCCACACCGCGCTGTCCAGGGCGTTGCGGCCGTCCAGCAGTATGCGGTGCGCGGCGACCTCGCCCAGCGCCTCCGGGTCCAGCTCGCGGAACTCCCGCCACTCCGTCAGGTGCAGCACCACGTCCGCGCCGCGCACGGCGTCCAGCGCGGACTCCGCGTACCCGAGGGTCGGGAAGAGGCGGCGGGCGTTCTCCATGCCCTTCGGGTCGAACACGGTGACCTGCCCGCCCTGGAGGTGGATCTGCCCGGCCACGTTGAGCGCGGGGGAGTCGCGCACGTCGTCCGAGTCGGGCTTGAAGGTCGCGCCCAGCACGGCCACCCGGGTGCCCAGGAACGAGCTGCCGCCCACGGCCTCCCGGGCCAGCTCCACCATGTGGCCCCGGCGGCGCATGTTGATCGAGTCCACCTCGCGCAGGAAGGTCAGCGCCTGGTCGGCCCCCAGCTCACCAGCGCGCGCCATGAACGCCCGGATGTCCTTGGGCAGGCACCCGCCGCCGAAGCCGATACCGGCCCGCAGGAACTTCGAGCCGATCCGCTCGTCGTACCCGATCGCCTCCGCCAGCTTCACCACGTCCCCGTCGGCCGCCTCGCAGACCTCGGCCATCGCGTTGATGAACGAGATCTTGGTGGCGAGGAAGGAGTTCGCCGAGGTCTTCACCAGTTCGGCGGTGGGGAAGTCGGTGACGACGAAGGGAGAGCCCTCGGCGACCGGAACGGCGTACACCTCGCGGAGCAGCTTCTCGGCCCGCTCGCTCTCCACCCCGACGACGATCCGGTCCGGGTGCAGGGTGTCCTTCACCGCGAAGCCCTCGCGGAGGAACTCCGGGTTCCAGGCCAGCTCCGCGTCCGCGCCCACCGGGGCGAGCCCGGCCAGCAGCTCCGCCAGCCGGGCCGCCGAGCCGACCGGCACGGTCGACTTGCCGACCACCAGCGCCGGGCGGGTCAGGTGCGGGGCCAGCGAGGCGAAGGCGCTGTCCACGTAGCTCATGTCGCAGGCGTACTCGCCGTGCTTCTGCGGGGTGTTCACGCAGACGAAGTGCACGTCGCCGAAGGCGCCCACCTCCTCCCAGGAGGTGGTGAACCGCAGCCGCCCGGTGGAGCCCGGAATCCCCGCCACGTGCTTCTGGAGGATCTCCTCCAGACCGGGCTCGTACATCGGCACCCGGCCCGCCTGGAGCAGCTCGATCTTCTCCGGCACCACGTCGAGCCCGAGCACCTCGAAGCCCAGCTCGGCCATGGCCGCGGCATGGGTGGCGCCGAGGTAGCCGGTGCCGATCACAGTGATCCTGAGGGCCATGGGTGCTCCTGGATGAAACGGACGGACGTGCCTCGCCGAGCATAGTCGGGGCCGCCCGCCCGCCAATTCCGCCCCTTGTGCCCCTTGCGTACCGCTTCTTCCCCGCCCTGGGGCGACCGCGACCGCCCCGCCACTCGCTGTCGTCAAGCTCACGCGTCCGACGCGTAGGCCATCGCGCGCGGGCGGGACTAAAATTGGGTTACTGAACGGTAGTTAGCATCTTTGGGGAGTGAGCGTCTTGGCGGGTTCGACCGATTTCGACCTTTACCGTCCGGCCGAGGAGCACGACATGCTCCGCGAGACGATCCGGTCGCTCGCCGAGGCGAAGATCGCCCCGTTCGCGGCGGCGGTGGACGAGGAGGGCCGCTTCCCGCAGGAGGCGCTGGACGCCCTGGTCGCCGCCGACCTGCACGCGGTCCACGTACCGGAGGAGTACGGCGGCGCCGGCGCCGACGCGCTCGCCACCGTCATCGTGATCGAGGAGGTGGCCCGCGCCTGCGCGTCCTCCTCCCTGATCCCCGCGGTGAACAAGCTCGGCTCCCTCCCGGTGATCCTCTCCGGCTCCGAGGCGCTGAAGAAGAAGTACCTGGGCCCGCTCGCCAAGGGCGACGCGATGTTCTCGTACGCCCTCTCCGAGCCGGACGCGGGCTCCGACGCGGCCGGCATGAAGACCAAGGCCGTGCGCGACGGCGACTTCTGGGTCCTCAACGGCGTGAAGCGCTGGATCACCAACGCGGGCGTCTCCGAGTACTACACGGTGATGGCCGTCACCGACCCGACCAAGCGCTCCAAGGGCATCTCCGCGTTCGTCGTCGAGAAGTCCGACGAGGGCGTCTCCTTCGGCGCCCCGGAGAAGAAGCTCGGCATCAAGGGCTCCCCGACCCGCGAGATCTACTTCGACAACGTCCGCATCCCCGCCGACCGCATGATCGGCGAGGAGGGCACCGGCTTCGCCACCGCGATGAAGACCCTGGACCACACCCGCATCACCATCGCGGCCCAGGCGCTCGGCATCGCCCAGGGCGCCCTCGACTACGCCAAGGGGTACGTCCAGGAGCGCAAGCAGTTCGGCAAGCCCATCGCCGACTTCCAGGGCGTGCAGTTCATGCTCGCCGACATGGCGATGAAGCTGGAGGCCGCCCGCCAGCTCACCTACAGCGCCGCCGCCAAGTCCCAGCGCGTCGACAGCGACCTCACCTTCTTCGGCGCCGCCGCCAAGTGCTTCGCCTCCGACGTCGCCATGGAGGTCACCACCGACGCCGTCCAGCTCCTCGGCGGCTACGGCTACACCCGCGACTACCCGGTCGAGCGCATGATGCGCGACGCCAAGATCACCCAGATTTATGAAGGCACGAACCAAGTCCAGCGGATCGTCATGGCGCGCAACCTGCCGTAACGGGGAAGCGGCAGGACGGCCCGCCGGTCACGGCGGGGCCGTCCTGCCGCGCGCGGCGCAGTCACGTCAAAGTGATCCGGCCTGCGCTCCGATGGTCCTTCAGGCGGTGTAGAGCGTCGGGCGCTCCGCGACCTGTTCAGGGGCAAGCCCCTCCACGGTCAGATTCCCCGTCCAGAGCTGGTCACGGTTGGCGTACGGCGCGTCGAACCGGACACACATGCCTCCCGGCTCCAGCTTCCATCCCCGCTCCGGGAATTGCGCGATGCGGTCGCTGCCGCACACGAGCGCCCGGGTTGCCTGGGTGAGCAGCCACTGGGCCAGCTCTTTCTCGTCGGCTGTGGGGCGCCCGCAGTTCCTGGCCATCCGCCACAGGTGCCTCCACTCGGTCCCGGGGGTCAGTGGGCCGAGGACCGCCACGTCTCCGATCAGCCGGGTGTCCAGGTGGTGCGTGGCGTAGCCGACAACCACGCCGAACAGGGCGAAAACGGTGACTCTGCTGCTCCCGGTCAGACCCTCGCCAGATGCCATGGGCGGTACCTTCGCTCAGTGGAGGACCCGACTGCCCGCGACCCGCCAAGGCCCTCCTTCGTACGAGTGGGACACGACGGAAACCCTGCGGTGGGCGAGTCAGCAGCCGTCCCCGTCGCCGCAGCAGGCCGGCGGATTGCAGTTCTTCGCCGCGCCCCACATCCGCTCGTCGACCTGGAAACCGGCCGCCTTGACGCGCTCGACCACCGAGTCGATCGGCGGGCGGGTGCGGACCGCGGCCTTCGGTTCGTGGTCCAGGAAGTAGCCGAACTGCTCCTGGCACCAGGAGGCGTAGGCGCGCGTGTGGAGGGCGAACGAATGCCAGCCGGGGTCGACGTCCCGGGACGGAGTCATGTCGAAGGCGCGCGCGTCTCCCATGACCTTCAGGAAGGCGAGTGCCTGGTCCACGATGCTCCGGGCCATGGGCAGTTCGTGACCGTACTCCTCTGCGCAGAACGCGGACACTCTCTCGAACAGCTCGGGACTGACGAGGTCCCGGCCGCGCCGTAAGACGGCAGACGCATCCCTCGTGGTCGCTGTGGTCATGACGAGGCTCCTTCTGGTGAGGGTGGAGGCCGGACGGCATGCGGAGGCGCGAGGGGGACGACAAGTACGTCTCCCGTACGCACGGCACGCCCGAAACGTGCCGTTCCGTGCGTCTGCCGCGTTCCTTCACCGCCCTGCGGGTTCACCGCCCATCGTGGCGGGGCCGGGCGCGGCTTTCCAGCCTTATTCCTGTTCCCGCAAAAGGTCGTCCCGGACGGACTCGACCCATTCCCTCATGACGTCACCGGAGAGAGCGGAGGCGCTGAATCCTTCGAACTTGGCCACGTACAGAGCAACGTCTCGGGGGTCCGTCACCACTGTCTCGGCGTGCGCCATCTCCATGGTCACGGTGCGCTCGTCCCTGATGGAGAAGGAATGTCCGGGGAAATCGTCCTGAGGCTGGGAGAGTGCGACGACCCGGACATCGACATGAGGCAGCCGGGAGACGGAGATCAAGCGGTCCAGTTGCGCTGCCATCATCAAGGGCGGAAGGATGCGCCAGCGGAGAACCGATTCCGTGATGATGAAGCGAAATTCCTTGCCCTCCGCGTACAGGACGCTCTGCCGCGCCAGCCGTGCACCGATGGTGCGTTCCAGCTGCGCTGGTGGCAGGCCCTTTCGGACGAAGACCGCCCGCACATATTCAGGGGTCTGCATCAAGCCCGGGACGAGTGAAGGCTGAAACAGGCGCAGCAACGTGGTCCGTGACTCGAGAGCCTGTACCTGTTCCTGTTTGCGGCTGTGGCCCAGGCGGCGAATCAGGCGCCATGCCGTGACTTCTGTGGCCGCCTCTCTGGCGGCGGCCATGTACTCCGTCTTCACCTGATCCGACACGCCCATGGCGGTGAGGATGCAGTCGACATCGGTGACGCTCGGGGCTGCGCTCCCGGTCTCGATCTTGGAGAGCTTGGACCGGGACATGGCTGCGCCGCGGGCGACCGCCTTCGCTTCCATTCCGGAAGCATTCCGCAGTTCCCGCAGCGCCGACCCGAGACTCGATTTGTTCACGCGCCGTACTTCGCCCACCAGTCGGAGAACGGCACGGCATGGGCCATTGCCTTGTTCCTGTAACTGAGGAATGTGGTCAACTGATCCTCGTCGGGGAAAGCTGTTCCGAGGTATTTCCCTGCACTGTCGTAGCTCATGGTCCCGATGATCCGTTCATCGAAGAGCCAGAAATCGGGGGCGTCGGGGATCGGGTTCTCCTGGTCCGTCGTGTCCAGGATGAAGAACTCCTCCCCGGCGGCCATGTTCCGTCGGTATCCCCAGGACAGTTCGAATCGCAGATATTCCGTGAGTGGACGGGCGAGGACGTGCACGCGGTAGATCCGTTTTCCCGACCGGACCGCGTTCGCGACGGTTTTCGTCCAGGCGGCCGTCCTGTAACTCTCCGGCTGTGGCTCACCGGCAAGGAATGCGTGATACGCGTCCACGCCACCCGACTTGCTGTAATCGTCCAGAGTTTCAAGTCGGAACGCGTCCTGCTCGAATTCTTCGAGCCATTCACCAAGCGTCCTGGACGAGGTTGTCATCAATAACCTTCCGGATGAGTTCGATCGGGATTTCCACCAAGGACTCGTGCGCCGGAATGTCCAGTCCATGGTCGGACAGACGGTTCCCCTGGACGGCGAGCGTTCCCCGGTCCGTGGTGTAGATGGTCGGGCACTCTCCGTCGTCGCACTGGCCCACCAGTCGTGTCAGCTTCACGGCCTGCCCCCTCGTGGTCGGATGTCCCCTCTGATGCTCGCGGGCTCCACCCCCGGGGAACAAGGGGCCCGGGATTCCGTTTCTGGAAACCGGCGTATCGGGGAGGGACTGCCTTTGCGTGCCAACTCCCCGAAACTTTCGCCGAGTTCATGCGTTGTATCGGATCGTGTGAGAGTCATTGACACCCTGGAAACGCCCCGTTTACCGTCACCGCCGAAGCGTGCAAGGGGATCACTCCGTCCGAGGGGAAGCAGTCCATGGCTCGAAAAGTTTCGAAGGCCGGTCTGGCCGTGACGGTGGCGCTCGCGGCCACCCTGGCCACCGGTGTCGCCGTGGGAGCCGCCGGGGCCGCGGACACGGGGGAGCACCCGGCGGCGAACGGCGGGAGCGGGCGGAGCGCCACCGCGCACGCGCGGAAGGCGGGGACGCACTGGGTGAACACCTGGACGTCGATGCCGCAGCTGACCGAGCCGAACAACATGCCGCCCGCCCCGTTCAACCAGGACGGCAAGGTCCTCGACGACGCCACCCTGCGGCAGACCGTCCACGTGTCGGTCGGCGGGAAGCAGGTGCGGCTGCGGTTCTCCAACGCGTTCGGTGGCGCCGCGCTGCCGCTCACCTCGGTGTCGGTGGCGCTGCCCGCCGGGGGCCGGGCCGGAGCCAGTGCGATCCAGCCCGCGACCTCCCGGAAGGTGACGTTCGGGGGGAGCGCCTCGGCGGTCGTCCCGGTGGGCTCGCAGGTCGTCTCGGACCCGCTGGACTTCGACGTGGCGCCCGGGACGAACCTCACGGTGACCGTGTACCTGGCGGACGGGCAGGCGTCGAACAGCATCACCTCGCACCCCGGCTCGCGGACCACCTCGTACATGCTCGCCGGCGACCACGTGCGGGACGAGGACCTGGCCGGTGCCGCCTCGGCCGCCCACTGGTACTTCCTCAGCGGCGTCGAGGTCTGGTCCCCGGACACCACCGCCGCCGCCGTCATCGTCGGCGACTCGCTCACCGACGGCCGGGGCTCCACCACCGACGCCAACAACCGCTGGCCGGACCAGCTCCTCGACCGGCTGCGGTCGCGCCCGGACACGGCCGGTACCGCCATCCTCAACCAGGCGGCCGGCGGCAACCGCGTACTCAACGACGGCCTCGGCCCCAACGCCCTCTCCCGGGTGGACCGCGACGTCCTGGCGCAGAGCGGCGTGGAGTGGGCCCTCGTCTTCGAGGGCGTCAACGACATCGGTACGGCCGCGGCCACCGAGGCCGCCCAGCAGAAGACGGCGGACGACCTCATCGCCGCCTACGACCAGATCATCGTCCGGGCCCACACCCAGGGCATCCGGGTCTACGGGGCGACGCTGACGCCCTTCGGCGGCAACGCCGACTACGACGACCCGAACGGCTACCGCGAGCAGGCCCGGCAGAAGGTCAACGCCTGGATCCGCACCAGCGGCCGGTTCGACAGCGTGGTCGACTTCGACCGCGCGGTCCGCGACCCGGAGAACCCGCGCCAGATCCTGACCGCGTACAGCGACCCCGACCACCTGCACCTGAACCCGACGGGCTACGGGGCGATCGCCGCCGCCGTCCCGGCCGGGCTCTTCCACCAGGAGCCGCTGCCCAGGGGCTTCGGCTTCAACTGACCCCGCTCCGGCCGTCGCGGGCCCGGCGGACGCGACGGAGCCGGGACCCCGAACGGGTCCCGGCTCCGTCGCGTGTCCGGAGGGTCAGCTGCCCTGCACCGTCACCTTCTCGTCGTTCTTCAGCTGCTCCACGAGCTGCTTGACCTTCTCCTTGTCCCAGATGAGGTTGCCCCCACCGGTGCTCCGCCCGGAGAGCGGGATGTTCATCGACGTACCGTCGCCGCCGGTGACGCCCTTCATGGCGAAGAACATCCGGGCCAGCGACCAGAGCGACATGTCCTTGTCCACGACGAGGGTGTCGAGACCCGCGCCCAGCACCGGGTACAGCGTGAACGGGTTGATCAGCGTCGACGGGGTCGCCGTCTGGCTCGCGAGGGCCGCGAGGAACTTCTGCTGGTTCTTCGTACGGTCCAGGTCGCTGCCCGCGAAGGCGTAGCGGGTACGGACGAAGGCGAGGGACTGCTCGCCGTTCAGCGTCTGCTTGCCCGCCTGGAAGTCGGCGCCGGAGTTCTTGTCCTTGAAGGCCTTCGGGATGTCGAGCTCGACCCCGCCGATCGCGTCCACGATGCTGGCGAAGCCGCCGAAGCCGATCTCGACGTAGTGGTCGATGTGCAGCCCGGTGTTGTACTCGACGGTCCGCACCAGCAGCTCCGGGCCGTCCTCCGCGTACGCGGCGTTCAGCTTCACCGTCCGGCCGGTGCCCTCGTACCTCTTGCCCGACTCGGAGCCCACGAACGAGGGGATCTCCACGTTCGAGTCGCGGGGCAGCGAGACCAGCGTCGGCCCGTTCGACCCGGTGTGCAGGATCATCATCGAGTCGGTGCGCTTGCCCTCGGCCGAGCCGGTGTGCAGCTTCTTCTTGTCCTCGGCCGACATGCCCTCGCGGCTGTCGGAGCCGACGATCAGGTAGTTCGTGCCGTCGCCCGTGTCCGGGCGGTCGATGACCTTGGAGAGGTCGACCTCGCGCTTGAGCTTGGAGTCCGCCCAGAAGTACGTCGAGACGGAGACCGCCAGCACGACGACCACCAAGGCCAGCGCGCCGATCTTGATCCGGCGCCGCCAGTCCGGCGCGGGCCGGCCCTGGACGTAACCGCCGTCGCCGCCGCGCCCGCCACCGCCGCCGCCCGGCCCGTGGCCCTGGCCGTGGCCCTGGCCGTGTCCCGGCCCCTGGGGCGACCCGTAGACCTGGCCGGTGTTGTAACCGCTGTCGTACCCGGGCCCGGCGGCCTGGCCGTACGCGTCACCCTGGCCGTACGGGTCGCCCTGGCCGTACGGGTCGCGCCGAGGCGCCTCGGGGGTGCCATACCCCTGACGCCCCTGGTACCCCTGCCCCTGCGGCGGCACCTGAGGAGCGGGCGGCGGGGTGCGTCGCTGGACACGGGGCATGGAGCGCGCACCCTCGGGCTGGGGGGAGGCGCTGCCCCGGCCGTAGCGGTCGCTGTCGTCGGTCCATCCGGGCCTGTCACTCATGCGGACCAGTCTGCCGCCCCCGGGCACGCGGATCACAGGGTGTGAGAAGAAACGGTTCAGGGCTGTTGCGAAGCTGATGCAAATTCGGTCACGCATCGGCCGCATACAGTGGACGGTATGACAAAACTGGCCAATCGCCCCCAGGACGGAAGCAGCCCCGAGGACGGAAACAGCCCCGTGGACGGAAGCCGTTCCCGGACCAGCACGGACGGCGGTGACGGCCGCGACGGTGCCGGTGACCTCCCCGGCAAGCCCACCGAGGCGTCCCGCACCACCCTCAGCCACATCATGACCGGCACCGACACCAACCTCCTGGGCACGGTGCACGGCGGCGTGATCATGAAGCTGGTGGACGACGCGGCCGGGGCCGTGGCCGGCCGGCACTCGGGCGGGCCCGCCGTGACCGCCTCGATGGACGAGATGGTCTTCCTGGAGCCGGTCCGGGTCGGCGACCTCGTGCACGTACGCGCCCAGGTGAACTGGACGGGCCGCTCCTCCATGGAGGTCGGGGTACGGGTGATGGCCGAGCGGTGGAACGAGTCGACCCCCGCCCAGCAGGTCGGCAGCGCCTACCTCGTCTTCGCCGCCGTCGACGCGGACGGCCGTCCCCGGCCCGTACCGCCGGTGATCCCCGGCACCGAGCGCGACAAGCGGCGCCACCAGGAGGCCCAGATCCGCCGTACGCACCGCCTCGCCCGGCGCCGCGCGATCAAGGAGCTGCGCGAGCAGCGCGCCGCGGACGGCATCGACGAGAGCTGACCACGGCCGCGGACGAGCTCTCCGCCGGAGTCACGGGCAGACGACCTCGTCGCCGGTGACGGCGTGGAACGTGCCCCGGGGTACGGTCTCCGCCCGCACCGGCACCACCGCCTTCCAGTCCGCCCCGACCGTCACCCGCAGCGTGGCGCCCTGGCCGGGCGCCGCCCGCAGCTCGCTGCCGGGCAACGCCGTGGCCAGCGACTTCGCCGAGCGGTCCCAGCGCGGGTCGTAGGTGATCAAGGTGCGCGCGAGGTCGCGGACCGGGCCGTTGAGGGGCGCCGTGGTGGTGTTGAAGCCGGTGGCGCGCAGGGCGTCGTCCAGTTCCTTGCCGAGACCGGCCCGCGGCGTGCCGTTGTAGACCTGGACCCGGATCTGCTGGGGCGCCACGTCCACCACCGTGGCCTTCGACTCCGAGGGAGCGGCGGACGGCTTCGCTGCGGTGAGCGGCCTGTCCTCGCGCAGGGTCCGGAACAGCGCGTCCGCCCGCGCGGTGTCCCACTTCACGGTCGACCCGATCCCCTTGACCGGGAAACTCGGGTCGCCCACCGGGACGGAGGCGAACTCCGACGAGGCGGCGGTGAACCCGCGCATCGCCGAGCCCAGCTCCAGCAGCTGCTCGGTGCCGAACCCCTCGTCGGCCCGTACCGACCCCAGCATCGCCGAGACGACCTGCTGGAACTTCACGGGGTTCAGCAGCACCCCCTTGCTGGTCGCCCGCTCGATCACCGCGGCGACGAACTTCTGCTGCCGCTGCATCCGCCCCAGGTCGGCCGCCCCGTCGATGTGCCGCGAGCGGACGTACTGGAGGGCCTGGCCCCCGTCGAGCTCGTGGGTGCCTGCGGGGAGGTTCAGACCGGTGTACGCGTCCTTCAGCGGCCGTACCGTGCAGATGTCCACGCCGCCCAGCGCGTCCACCGTCTTCATGAAGCTGGTGAAGTCCGCCTCCAGGTAGTGGTCGATCTTGATCCCGGTCAGCTGCTCCACGGTGCGCACGGTCAGGTTCGGCCCGCCCTCCGCGTAGGCGGCGTTCAGCTTCACCGGGTGCGCGGCGTGCTGCTTGCCGGTCGTCCCGTCGGTGTGCGCGGGGATCACGGCGTAGCTGTCGCGCGGCAGGCTCACCACGCTCGCCCGCCGCCGGTCCTGGGAGAGGTGCACCAGCATGAGGGTGTCGGTGCAGTGGCAGGGGGCGCCGCCGAGCCGGTACTTCTTCTTCTCCGCCGCGGTGATGCTGTCGCGGCCGTCGGTGCCGACGAGCAGCAGGTTCGTCCCGCGGCTCCCGGGGGGCCGGTTCTTCATGTCCCGGAAGGGGTCCACCCGGTCGATGCCGGTCTCCAGCCCGGTGACCAGCGCGTGGCCGATGCCGCCCGCGCCGAGCACCAGCACCGAGAGCCCCGTCGCCAGCCGCATCCCCCAGCGGGGCCGTTCGTCCTGCCGCCGCGATCTCGGCGGCCTCCCGGACGGCGCCGGACCGCGCCGCGGCGGGGTGCGCCGGGGACGCGGTGGACGGGGCGGCCTGGGCGGCGTGGTCACGAGGGGGAAACCTCCTGGGCGTGGGCAGACCGTCCGTACGGTAAGTCCATACGATCTCCTCTCCGGGCTGCGACCCGGCGGGACGCGCCGTTGTCCCCCGTAAGCGGTAACGTGGCCGCGCGCACCACCTGTCGATCAACCGCCGTCTCCCGTGGTGCGACCCGGAGCCCGGCGCCCCCGAGGACCCCCCGAGGACCACATGTCTGCCGCGCAGTACCCCGCCGTCTCAGTGATCATGCCGGTGCTCGACGAGGAGCGGCACCTGAGGAACTCGGTCCGGCACATCCTGGAACAGGAGTACGCCGGTGAGATGGAGGTGGTGATCGCGCTCGGCCCGTCCAAGGACCGCACCGACGAGATCGCCGCCGAACTGGTGCGCGAGGATTCCCGCGTCCACACCGTCCCCAACCCCACGGGCCGCACCCCCGCCGCCCTCAACGCCGCCATCGCCGCCTCCCGCCACCCGATCGTGGTGCGGGTCGACGGGCACGGCATGCTCTCGCCCGACTACATCGCCACCGCAGTCCGCCTCCTGGAGGAGACCGGCGCCCAGAACGTCGGCGGCATCATGCACGCCGAGGGCGAGAACGCCTGGGAGGACGCCGTCGCCGCGGCGATGACCTCGAAGATCGGCGTCGGCAACGCCGCGTTCCACACCGGCGGCCAGGCGGGCCCCGCCGAGACCGTGTACCTCGGAGTCTTCCGCCGCGAGGCGCTGGAGCGGGCCGAGGGGTACAACGTCGAGTTCATCCGGGCCCAGGACTGGGAGCTGAACTTCCGCATCCGCGAGGCCGGCGGCCTGATCTGGTTCTCGCCCGAGCTGAAGGTCCAGTACCGCCCCCGCCCCTCGGTGCGGGCGCTCGCCAAGCAGTACAAGGACTACGGCCGCTGGCGGCACGTCGTCGCCCGCTACCACGCCGGCTCGATCAACCTGCGCTACCTCGCCCCGCCGACCGCCGTCTGCGCCATCGCCGCGGGCATCGTCGTCGGCGCCGCGGTCACCCCCTGGGCCTTCCTGGTCCCCGCCGCCTACGCCGCCGCCATCACCGCCGGATCGCTGCCCGCCGGCAAGGGGCTGTCGCTGAAGGCCCGCGCGCAGATCCCGGTCGCCCTCGCCACCATGCACATGTCCTGGGGGTACGGCTTCCTCACCAGCCCGCGCTCGCTGGCCCGGCGCGTCATCGCCGGCCGCCGCCCGTCGCTGAGCGAGCAGACCGCCTGACGGCCCGCCAGGGCCATGAACAACGAGGGAGGGGCTCCACCGCGACGGTGGAGCCCCTCCCTCGTGTGCGTGGTCCCGCGCCTACCAGGTGAAGTTCGGGTTCACGTGCATGCAGGCGTTCTCGTCGTCACCGTTGAGGGCCTTCGCCGATTCGGGGGTCTTGTCGTCCTTCGCGGCGGGGTAGCTGCCCCCGTCGCGCCAGTCGGCACCGACCGCCAGGGAGATCCCGGAGACGTCGGTCGACTGCTTCACCAGCGACACCGGGATGCCGAGCGCCTTGGCCACCGCCTGGGCGTCGCCCTCCAGTTCCGCGCTCGGGTACAGGACGCTGGTCCGCGCCGAGGCGGTGATGTCCGAGGAGTCGAGGGTGGCCCGGACGAAGCCGGCGTCCTTGAGCAGGTCCCGTACGTCACCGGCGCGGCCCGACGCCGGACCCTGCGTGTCGGACGCGGTCGCGTTGCGCACCGCCACGGCGATCTCGTCGACCGGCGCGGACGGGTCGGTGGGCGTGGGCGAGGCCGTCGCGGTGGGCTTGGACGCCTTGCCGCCGTCGAGCGGGACGTCGTCGCGCACCATCCGGAACAGCTGCTCGGCGTCGCCCGGCTTCGGAAGGACCCGGTCCTTGAGCGCCCCCGTGCCGTAGACGTTCGGCATGGTGGTCATCGTGATCCGCTTGGTCGGAACCTTCTTCAGCTCCCCGGCCAGGTCGTACAGCCCCTTCGGGTCGAGGGCCTTGTCGACCGTGAGCGCCTTGCTGGCGGCCTCGGCGAGGTCCATCAGCTTCCCGGGATCGGTCAGCTTGGTGCCCTTGCGGAGCTCGCGGACCATCGAGTTCAGGTACTGGTGCTGCGCCTGCTCCCGGCCCAGGTCCGTGTTGTCCTCGAAGCCGTAGCGGGTCCGCAGCCACTGGAGGGCCTGCTTGCCCTTGATGGAGGTGGTGCCCTCCTCCAGCTTGAGGCCGGAGCCCGAACCGGTGCTGTTGTGCGAGTAGATGTTGGCGTCGACACAGACGGGTACGCCGCCGACGGCGTCGGCCATCGACACCACACCGGCGAAGTCGATCATCATGAAGTGGTCGATGGTGATGCCGGTGAGCTCGTACCAGGCGGCGACCGTGCAGCCGGGGCCGCCGCGCCCCAGGCTCGTGTTGGTCATGACCAGGGACGTGGACGCCTCGTAGACCTTGCCGGTCTTCGGGTCGGTGCACTTGGGCATCTTCAGCATGGTGTCGCGCGGCATGCTGACCACGGAGATGTTGCTGCGGTCCGCCGAGACGTGCAGAAGCATCTGCACGTCGGCGAGAGGGGTGGAGTTGAAGGTCTCCTTCGCGCCGCCCAGCTTCTGGTTGGCCGCGGTGTTGCGGGCGTCGGAGCCGATGATCAGGATGTTCAGCGGAGTCTGACCGGCCGCGTTGGCCTTGTGCTCGGTCATCTTCTTGTCGCCGAGGGTCAGGTTCTCCTTCTTTATGTTGTGGTTCAGGTGCTGGTAGTACACGTAACCGGCCGCGCCGGTGGCGAGTATCAGCAGGGAGAGCACCGAGGCGACCCACCGCAGGACGCGGTGCTTGCCCTTCCTGGGCTTGCGCCCGGACGGTTCGGCGCCGCGGCCGGCCTTGTGGCCCTTCCGCGGGCCCGGGACGGTGCCTGAGCCCCCCGTACCGGATCCGGGCTTCCCGGCTTCCCCCGTACCGTCCCCCGCCGCTTCCCCGTCGGCGTAGAGACTGTCGTCCCAGCCGAGTTGATCGGCCTGCTGGACGCGTGGTCGCGTCCCCTCCCCGGGCGTACTGTTCCGTCCCAACGGGACCCCCCTGCTGCTCAGACTCTCGCGGTGGTGCGGCGAACGGGTTTCACTCGCTGCACACCGCCTTGTCGGCGCTAGCCCTCTGGATGTCGGTGGGCGCCGTGGCGGGTGCGTCGACGGCGACCCCGGCCCCCTTGAAGTCGGCGCCGAGCGTCAGCGTCATCGCTTCCAGCCCTTCGGCGTCCGTGGTGCCCTGCTTCAGCGCCGAGGCGGGCAGCCCCATCATGTCGGCGAGCGCCCGGGCCTGGTCCGCCTGGTTGGGCGCGTACTCGAGCGTCGTCTTGGCGATCTTCTCCGGCGCGTTCGCCTTGTTGGTGGACTTCAGCACGCCCTTTTCGAGCTGGAGCCAGCTGACGGTGGCTCCGGCCGCTCCGGAGATCTTCCCGCCGTTGTACACGTCCACCCGCACGTCGGCGGCCTTCGCCCGCGCCCCCTCCAGCAGGGCGTCCTGCGCGCTCTTCTGCTTCGCGGCGTCGGCCTTCTGCTGCGCCGCCACCTCGGTGAGGGAGACGTCCTGACGCATCGTCTCGAAGAGCTGCTCGGCCTTGGTCGGATGGACGACGACCGTGACCGGCTGCGGCTCGTCCGGGTTGTCTATGACCGGCACCGTGGTGAAGGTGATGTTCTTCGCCGGGACCTTGGAGAGCTCCTTGGCGAGGGTGGTCAGCTTCGCCACCGAACCGATGCCCGAGTCGACCGTGAGCGCCTTGGTCGCCGCGTTGGCCAGCTTGAAGAGCTTCGTGGGGCTCGTCAGGGTGTCGTCCGACTTCATCTGACGGATCATCGAGCCGAGGAACTGCTGCTGGACCTTGATCCGGTCCAGGTCGCTCTCGTTGCCGAAGCTGTGCCGGGTCCGCAGCAGTGCCAGGGCCTGCTCGCCCTGCACTTTCGACTCGCCCTTCGGCAGCTTGAGGTGGGACTTGGAGTCGTTGATCGGTTTGGCCATGCAGACGGTGACGCCGCCGACCGCCGTGGAGAGCTCCTTGACCGCGTTGAAGTCCACCATCATGAAGTGGTCGACCGACAGGCCGGTGAGCTCCTTCACCGTGCGCATGGTGCAGCCGGGGTCGCGGCCCTCCTGGCCGAGGCTGATGTTGAAGCGGTCGTTCGGCGTTCCGGGGATGACCTTGGTGGTGCCGTCCTCCTGCTTCGTCTCGCAGTCGGGTATGTCCATGACCAGGTCGCGCGGGATGCTGAGCGCGGTCGCGTTGGTCCGGTCCGCGGAGACGTGGAAGAGGATGTTGGTGTCGGCGTGGCCGGCGCTGCCGGCGTCGCCGTAGCCCTCGTTGCCCTTGCCGGTGCGCTTGTCGGTGCCGATGATCAGGATGTTCATCGGGCCGGAGCTGGTGACGTTCTTGTTGCCGGCGGAGCCCACGTCGACGGTGCCTATGTTGCCGTTGAAGTGCCGGTAGAGGGCGTAGGCGCCGCCCGAGCCGGCGACGACGAGGAACGCCGTTATGCCGCCGGTCCACACCAGCCACTTCTTCTTGCCGCTCTTCTTCGCCCTGCGGGTGCGGCGTCCCGCCGGGGCCTCCGCCGCGCGCTTGGGCCCGCCCGCCCGGCGGCTGCGCTGGCCGGGAACCCGCTCGTCCCCGCGCGCTGCCGAGTCCTCGCCCGATTCGGGAGAGGGCGCCCGGCGACGGCCGCCCGGACGGGGTTCTCCGGCGCTCGATTCGTTTCGGCCCCGCGGAATGCGAGGACCTTCGCCCACTCGCGGAGAATGCTCTTCGGAGTGGTTCAGTCGCAGTTCGTAATTGCCGGTCTGCGGGTTCAGGACCCACTGGTCCGCGGGGTCGATATCGTCCCGTCCACGGCTTTGCGCATCCACGGTTGCCTGGGTCCTCCGTCGGTGCCACGCGAGGCGCCTTCCCCGAAAAGGCGCTCCGAATCTGCGTTCCAGAAGTGCGCGGCCGGAAGGCCGGACGCACCGGATCGCGTCACACTATCCGCCCGTTCCGGAGTGCAGCGACGAGCGTGACACATTCCACGGCCCCTACAACCGGGCATTCCGCCCATTCCGCTCCGATTGTGCCGTTCCGCTTGGGAATTGCTTTACCGCTTACACAGGTCATCCGCAGCATTCGTACCCGAGTAAGTGGGGTTCGGCGTCGCCCTGGCCGCACCGGATGCGGTTCCGGGCGCCGCTTCCGCCCTTTCCGCCGGGGTGGGGCCGTTGCCCGAATTCTTGGCCGGTACGACGGTGACCGGAGCGTCCTCGCGCAGTTGCTTGAAAAGCCGGTCCGCGTCCGGTTGCACCAATTCGTCCCGATTCGCGTTCTGTCGGTAGGGCCGACGCGGGACGGTCAGGAACTGCACTTTGTCCGTCGGTACGTTCCGCATTCCTCGGACCAGTCCGTAGAGATCCCGCAGCGAGTCCAGTCCGGCGTCCGTCGTCAGCGACTTCGTGGCCGCGTCGAGAACCGGGTAGAGCCGGGTCGGATTGAGCAGGACACCATTGCTCTGCACCTTGTTCACCAGGGCGGCGAGGAATTGCTGCTGCCGGTTCATCCGCTCGGTGTCGCTGCCGTTGCCCAGCGACTTGCGCGCGCGTACGTAGCCGAGCGCCTGTTCGCCGTCGAGCGTGTGCCGTCCGGCGGGGAGCTTCAGATGCGCCGCCGGGTCGTCGATGGGCTCCCGGAGGCAGATCTGCACGCCGTCCACCGCGTCCACCATGTCCTTGAACCCGCTGAAGTCCACCACCATGTGGTGGTCGACGCGGATCTTCGTCATCAGCTCCACGGTCCGTACCGTGCAGGCCGTGCCGCCGATCTCGAACGCCCAGTTGAACTGGGCGGTCTGCGCGCCGGTCGCCTTGCCTCCGGAGCCGTGGCAGCTGGGGATCTCCACCATCAGGTCCCGGGGCACGGACACCGCGGTGGCGCTCTCCCGGTCCGCCGCGAGATGCAGCAGGATCACCGTGTCCGAGCGCTGCGCCCCGCCGTTGTCCCGGCCGTACTTCCGGTTGTCCCCGGCCCGGCTGTCCGAGCCGATGAGCAGGATGTTCTGGGCGTCCGTCACCAGGGCGGTGGGGCGCTCCCGCTCGTACGCCCGCAGCTCGGCCTCGGCGCCGGTGTCCGTGCGGATGTTGCCGTCCAGCTTCCGGTACAGCCACCAGCCGACGCCCGCCGCGGCCAGGAGGACGAGCGACGCGCCCAGCGCGGTCCAGCGCACCCAGTGCCGCTTGTGGCCCTGGGGGCGCACGGCCTCGGGGCGGGCCGCCCACGTCCCCGGCCCACGGCCGTCACGGCGCCCGCCGTCACGCGATCCGCCGTCCTGTGGACCGTCGTCCCGAGGCCCGTCGTCCCTGCCCCCGCCGGTGTCCGGGCCGCCGGGGCCGTCGGAGCCGGGGCCGGGTTCGGCGCCCGGGTCGGGGTCGGGGTCGGCCGGCGTGCCAGCGCTGTCGGTCACGTCTGCGTCCATCCTCGGGAGGTCGGTACCGCCGATGATGTACCCGAGTCGCCGCCCAGCCCCGGGGGACCGGGCCCGCGAGGGGCCGGACGAGTGACCCTCGCGGCGCTTTTCATACCGGTGCGGTCCGGGCCCTCCGTGCGGGCCCGGGCGCCGGGCCCGGCCGGTCAGACCGCGCGGTGGGTGACGCGCTCGCTCTCCACCCGCTTCGCCAGCCCGTTCTCGTCCAGCTGCCCGAGATGACGGCAGAGCACCACCGAGCCGCCCGACGCCAGCGGCGCCCAGAGCCCGGCGGCGAGCCCCTCCCAGCTGTCGTACGAACGCCCCGACAGCAGCCGTGAACCGGGCGCGAGCCCCAGCCCGGCGGCCTCCTCGCGGGCGCGGGCGACGAGCTGCGCGCCCGTCAGCTCCGTGCCGTCCACGACGAGCGCGGGGGCGTCCGGGTCCACCGGCTGGAAGGGGGCGAACCGGTCGCCCTGGCTCGGCACCTCGACCGCGTAGTCGGCGAAGCCCTCGGGCGCGACGGGGAAGCGTCCGCCCAGCGGGCGCAGCGCCAGGGCGATGCGCTCGCCCCGGCAGGCGCGGGCCCGCTCCACGGTGTCCGGGCCGGTCACCACGAGGTCGGCCGCCGCCGGGTCCCCGCCCACTTCGGCGACCACGCCGACCGAGGCGCAGGCCAGCAGCCAGACGGCCGACTGCCAGTGCGCGGGGAGCAGGAGAGCGAGCCGGTCGCCCGGTTCGGCGGCCAGGTCGCCCTGGAGCAGATTCGCGGTCTTGGCCACCCAATTGGCGAAGGTGGCGACCGAAAGTTCGACGCGCTCGCCGGTGGCGTCGTCGTAGAAAGTGACCAGGGGGCGGGCCGGGTCCGCGAGGAGCGCGGATCGCAGCAGGTCGGCGGGGGTGCGGTCGCTGGCGTTCATCCGCGCAAGCGTACGCGGCGGTGGCGCCGGGCGGCCGGTGAACGGGGATGCGGGGCCACCGTTCGGCAGACGGGCCGTCAGGGCGATCGGGGGGTCTGTCGAGTGGCCGGGCGTATCAGCCTATTTGAGGATCAATGACATGCGTACTCTCCACGCCGCAACGATCGGCGTCACCTGTGCGGCCGCACTCACCCTCTCGCTCGCCGTGTCCACCCCCGCGCTGCCCGTGGCGCCGGCCTCGGCGGCCCCGACCGCCGACCCTCCCGGCTCGACGCAGTCCCTGCCGCTGGTGCCGCTCACCGAGAACCGGGCCGCGGGGGAGACGTCCGCCGTCGTGCCGCAGGGCCTCACCCCCAAGGAGGTCAAGCCCTTCTCCCTCCTCGGCGTCGTCTGGGACGACGCGGCGGCGGAGCTGCCCGGCACGGTCGAGGTCCGGACCCGCGCCACCTCCACCGCCCGCTGGTCCGGCTGGCAGTCCGTCGAGACGCACAACGACGAGCACGCGGCGGAACCCGGCACCCCCGAGGCCGAGGCGGCCTCCGTGCGCGGCGGGACCGCCCCGCTCTGGGTCGGCGCCTCCGACGCCGTCGAGGTACGGGTCCGGCCCGCCGTCACCGACCTGTTCGGCCGCGCCGCGGAACCGGCGGCCCTCCCGAAGGGCATGCGCCTCGAACTCGTCGACCCCGGCGCGGACCCGGTGCCCGCCCCCGCGAGCACGACGGCGACGGGCACGACGGCATCGGGCGAGGCCGGCACGACGGGCCCGGCCGGCACGACGGGTGAGGCGGGCACGGACGCGGCGGTCCCGCCCGACACGGACACCGCCGACGTCGCGTGGCTGCCCGCGCTCAGCCGCGCCCAGACGATCGCCGACGCGCAGGCCCGCGGGCTGGGGCTCCCGGCGGAACCCGACGACCAGGACGGGAAGGCCGACCAGGACGGGACGCTCGACCAGGACGGGACGCTCGACGAGGACGGGACGCTCGATCAGGACGCGAAGCTCGACGAGGGGGCGGACGCACCCCGGGCCGGGGCGGCGGTCGCCGCGGCGAAGCCGTACATCGGACCCCGTCCGGGCATCATCACCCGCAAGGGCTGGGGCGCGGACGAGAGCCTGCGCGAGCGTCAGTTCGCGTACACCACGACGGTGAAGGCGGCCTTCGTCCACCACAGCGCCACCGGGAACAACTACACCTGCTCCCAGTCGGCCTCCATCCTGCGCGGCATCTACCGGTACCACGTCAAGAGCAACGGCTGGCGGGACATCGGCTACAACTTCGCCGTCGACAAGTGCGGGAACATCTACGAGGGCCGGGCCGGCGGTGTCACCAGGGCGGTCCTCGGCGCGCACACCCTCGGCTTCAACACCAACACCATGGGCATCGCGGTCCTCGGCAGTTTCGCCAGCACCAACCCGCCCACCGCGGCGGTGAACGCCGTCGCCAAGCTCACGGCCTGGAAGCTCGGGCTCTTCGGCATCAACCCGAAGGGCACCGTCACCCTCGTCTCCGGCGGCGGCAACAGGTACAAGAAGGGTAGTTCGGTCAAAATGAACGCCATTTCCGGGCACCGCGACGGATTCGCAACCGAATGCCCCGGGGCACGTCTCTACAAGAAGCTCGGCACGACCCGCACCACGTCGGCCCGCCTCCAGGGGCGCTGACCGGGGGCGGGCCGGCGGGTCTGCATACACTGGCCAGCCGAACGAGGCCCGGCCCCCGGCAGGAAGCAGAGAACAGACGCCGTGACAGAGGCAAGAGAAGCGATCCTCCTGGTCGGTGGGAAGGGCACCCGGCTCCGTCCCCTCACGGTCCGCACCCCGAAGCCGATGGTGCCCGCGGCGGGTGTCCCCTTCCTCACCCACCAGCTGGCCCGCGCGCGGGCGGCCGGCGTCGAGCACATCGTGCTGGCGACGTCCTATCTGGCCGAGGTGTTCGAGCCGCACTTCGGTGACGGTTCGGACCTCGGCCTGCACATCGAGTACGTCACCGAGCGCGAACCGCTGGGCACCGGCGGCGCGATACGCAACGTGGCCCACAAGCTCACCTCGGGCCCCGACGAGCCGGTGCTCATCTTCAACGGCGACATCCTCACCGGCCTGGACATCCGGGCCCTGGTGACCACGCACACCGACTCCGGCGCCGACGTCTCGCTGCACCTCACCCGGGTCCAGGACCCGCGTGCGTTCGGCCTCGTCCCCACCGACGCCTCGGGCAGGGTCAGCGCCTTCCTGGAGAAGCCGCAGACGCCCGAGGAGATCGTCACCGACCAGATCAACGCGGGGGCGTACATCTTCCGCCGCTCGGTCATCGACTCCATCCCCGCCGACCGGCCGGTCTCCGTCGAACGCGAGACCTTCCCCGGCCTGCTCGCCGCGGGCGCCCACCTCCAGGGCATGGTCGACTCCACGTACTGGCTCGACCTCGGCACCCCGCAGGCGTTCGTACGCGGCTCCGCCGACCTCGTCCTCGGCCGCGCCCCCTCCCCGGCCGTTCCCGGCCGCTGCGGCGAACGCCTGGTACTGCCGGGCGCGCAGGTCGCCCCGGACGCCAAGCTCAGCGGCGGCACGGTCGTCGGCGAACGCGCGGTGATCGGCGAGGGCGCCCGGATCACCGGCTCGGCGGTGCTCGCCGACGCGGTGATCGAAGCCGGGGCCGTCGTCACCGACTCCCTCGTCGGAGCCGGCGCCCGGATCGGCAGCCGTACGGTGCTGGCCGGCGCGGTCATCGGCGACGGCGCCCGGGTCGGCGCCGACAACGAACTCCGCGACGGGGTCCGCGTCTGGTGCGACGCCGTCCTCCCGGACGGGGCGGTCCGCTTCTCCTCGGACCAGTGACGCACGCGGACCGGTGACGCACGCGGACCGGTGACGCACGCGGACCGGTGACGCACGCGGGCTCGCGTACCCGTGACGCACGCGGACCGGTTCGCGCACCCCACGGGCCGGGACTTCGGCATGTGAGGCACCCGGGGCCGGTGAGGTACGTCTCCGGGTCCGGTGGTCCCGGAGACCGGAGCCGTACCCTCGGAGGGGCACCCCCGCACCCCGAACCGCCGAGGACACCGACCCGTGGCAGGACGCTTCGCCCCCCGCACCGCGCGCACCGGCCTGCCCCGGCAGACGCCGGCCGCCGCGCGCGGGGGCGTACCCGCCGCCTCCGGGCCCGTCCCCGCGGAGGTCCCGCTGACGCGGGAGTGGACCCCGCCGGGCCCGCTCGACCTGCGCCTGGTCCTCGGGCCGCTGCGGCGCGGAACCGGCGACCCCACCTTCCGTACGACCGACGACGGCAGCTTCTGGCGGGCCACCCGCACCCCGGCGGGCCCCGGCACCCTCCGTGTCCGCGCGGTGCCCGGCGGCCGGGTCGGGGCGACCGCCTGGGGGCCGGGCGCCGACTGGCTCCTCGACCAGCTGCCCGAGCTGCTCGGTGCCACCGACGACCCGGACGCCTTCGAACCACGCCACCGGCTGCTCGCCCTCGCCCGGCACAGCCGCCCCGGGCTGCGCCTGCTGCGCACGGGGCTGGTGATGGAGTCCCTGATCCCGTCGATCCTCGAACAGAAGGTCACCACCACCGAGGCCTACCGCGCCTGGCGGCTCCTGGTCCGCGCGCACGGCACCCCCGCCCCCGGACCCGCCGCCGAGCTGGGGCTGCACGTCATGCCCGACGCGCGCACCTGGGCGCTGGTGCCGTCCTGGGAGTGGCACCGGGCCGGCGTCGACGCCAAGCGCTCGGCGACCGTGCTGCGCGCGGTACGGGTGGCCCGCCGCCTGGAGGAGGCGGCCGGAATGGAGCTGCCCGAGGCGAAGGCCCGGCTGGAACTGATCCCGGGCATCGGCCCGTGGACCTCCGCCGAGACCCTCCAGCGCTCCAACGGCGCCCCGGACGCGGTCACCACCGGCGACTACCACCTGCCGGGCATCGTCGGCCACGCCCTCGCAAACGACCGGCACGCCGACGACGCCCGGATGCTGGAGCTGCTCGCCCCCTACGAGGGCCAGCGCCACCGGGCGACCCGACTGATCCTTCTCTCCGGGGCGTCCCGGCCGCGCCGCGGCCCCCGGATGACCCCGGGCGACATCGCGTCGCTCTGAGCGGGGCAGGAAGCCGGGATCCGGGGCGGACGTTCAGCGCACCGTGAGGAAGTCCTCCGCGTCCCGGGGCGCCCGCTCGCGGGGCGCCGTCGCGGGACGGCCGATGGCCACCGCGCCCAGCGGGTCCCAGGAGTCGGGCAGGTCCAGCACCTCGCGCACCACGGACCGGCAGAACATCGTGGAGGACACCCACGCCGAGCCGAGCCGCTCGCCCGCGAGCGCCACCAGGAAGTTCTGCACCCCGGCCCCGGCCGCGACCACGAACATCTCGCGCTCCGCGGTGTCCCGCCGCTCGTCCCCGTAAGGGTGCGAGCCGTCCATCACCAGGCACGGCACCGCCAGGTACGGCGCCGCGCGCAGCACGTCGCCCCGGCGCACCCGCTTCGCGATCGACCCCTCGCTCTTCCCGTCGCGCCGCAGATCGGCGATCCAGGCGTCCCGCATCGCGTCGAGCAGCCGGGTCCGCGACTCCTCGGACTCCAGCAATACGAACCGCCAGGGCGTCGTGTGATGCGGCGCCGGAGCGGTCACCGCGGCGGCCACCGCCCGCCGGACCGCCCCCGGGTCCACCGGGTCGTCGGTGAACTCCCGGACGGTGCGCCGCAGCGTCACCGCCTCCCGGACCGCCTCGGACGTGCCGAGCCGGAACATGTCGTCGGCGGCGCCCCGCACCAGCGCCCGCGCCCCGGTCTCCTCCTCGGAAGCGGCGGAAGAGGCGGAGGCGGAGGCGTCGCCCGCGGTGACCACGTGCCCGAGCCCGCGCACCACCGCGACGGGCAGCCCGGCCGCCTTGCCCTTCACCAGGTCGCCCGCGGCGGCCAGCTCGTCGGCGGTGGCGACCACCGTCGCGTTCAGCGGATTGCCGTACGCGTCCGTACCGCCCCGCAGGTCGTCCAGGACCCGCACCCCCGCCGCGCCGATCGCCACGTCGGTCAGACCGGCCCGCCACGGCCGCCCGAAGGTGTCCGTGACGACGACGCCGACCTCCACGCCCAGCGTGTCCCGCAGCCCGTCCCGGATCACCCGGGCCGAACGGTCCGGGTCCTCCGGCAGCAGCAGCACCGTCCCGGCAGGGGTGTTCGAGGCGTCCACCCCGGCGGCGGCCATCACCAGGCCCTGCCGGTTCTCGACGATGCGCAGGGTGCCGCGCCGCGCCACCACGCGCACGGTCTCCGCGTCGATCGCGGCCTCGCGGTCGGTCGCCTCCATGATCCGGCCCTCGGCCTTGGAGACGATCTTCGAGGTGACGAGCAGGACGTCACCGTCGGCCAGCCCCGGTTCGGCGGCGGCGATCAGCTTGGCGATGTCGTCGCCCGCCCGCACCTCGGGCAGTCCGGGCAGCGCCCACACCCGGAACGAGGGAACCGCACCCGTCTCCGCCGTGCTCACGCCCGTACCTCCTCGGCCAGCGCCAGCGCCTGACGGGCCATCTCGGCCGTGGCGTCCACGTCCGTCATCATCAGCGGCACCGCACGGCAGCGGATCCCCGCCGCCTCCACCGCGTCCACCGCACCGGCGTCCACGGTGTCCACCAGCCAGCCGTCCAGCAGCCCGGAGCCGTAGTGCTCGGCCACAGCCGCCGCCGTCGACTCCACGCCGACCGCGGCCAGCACCTTGTCGGCCATCCCGCGCACGGGGGCGTCACCCACGATGGGGGAGAGGCCGACGACCGGTACCCCGGCCTCGGCGATCGCCTCCCGGATGCCGGGTACCGCCAGGATCGTGCCGATGGACACCACCGGGTTCGACGGCGGGAAGACGATGACGTCCGCCGCGGCGATGGCCTCCAGCACCCCCGGGGCCGGCTTGGACTGCTCCGCGCCGACCGGCACGATCGCCCGCGCCTCCACGGACGCCCGCAGCCGCACCCAGTACTCCTGGAAGTGGATGGCCCGGCTCTCGCCGTCGATCTCCACGGCCACATGCGTCTCGACCCGGTCGTCGGACATCGGCAGCAGCCGGACCCCCGGCTGCCAGCGGGCGCAGAGGGCCTCGGTGACCGCGCTGAGCGGGAAGCCCGCGCCCAGCATCTGGGTACGGACCACGTGGGTCGCGAAGTCGCGGTCGCCCAGCCCGAACCAGTCCGGCCCCACACCGTAGGCCGCGAGCTCCTCCTTGAGGTGGAAGCTCTCGTCGGTGCGCCCCCAGCCCTGTTCCTCGTTGATGCCACCGCCGAGGGTGTACATCACGGTGTCGAGGTCGGGGCAGACCTTCAGCCCGAACAGATGGATGTCGTCGCCGGTGTTGCCGATGACGGTGATCTCCGCGTCGGGTGCGGCCTGTTTGAGGCCACGCAGGAAACGAGCACCACCGATACCGCCGGCCAGAACCACAATGCGCATGCCTCCAGTCTGTCAGCCGGGCCGCCCCCTCCGCGGGGCGGGTTCTCAGGCCGGTACGGCGTCCAGGGCCGCGGGGGCGCACCGCGCGGTGTGCATCGGCATCTCGGTCAGGCCGGGGAAGTACACGTGCAGGCTGACGGCGGGCGCGAGGGAGTCGTTGACCACCTCGTGGACGTAGCCGGGTGCGAAGACCCGCTGGCCGTCGGCGCCGATGGTGCGGCTGCCGCGCTCGGTGCGCTCGGTCAACTCGCCCTCCAGCACGGTCAGTACGCCGGACGACGGGCCGTGGTCGTGGAGCCCGCTGCCCTGTCCGGGGACCCAGCTGAGCAGCCAGACCTCGTAGCCGGGGCCGGTGCGCAGGCGGTGGTACCAGCGGGTGGTGGCGTCGTACTGGACGAGCGGGGCCCACTGGGCGCGGTCGGCGGCGATGGAGCGGGCCAGTCCGGCGAACTCGGCCACGGTGGTGGGGTGTTGCTTCGGCGGCAGGAGCAGGTGCTGGACCTCCAGGAGGTCGCCGGCGATCTGCAGGTCGCTGTCGTTGTTCATGGATGCGGTGGTCCTCGGCATCGGTGGTGCGCGTGGGGGTGTGGCTCGGTGGTGGTGCCCGGGAGCCCGCGGGTACACGCCGGTACGGCGGTTTCCTGCGCGGGATGCCCCGGGGGCGGGGTGCTGGGGGCCCACGGCGTCCGGCCGCTGCCGCACCCGCGCGGGGTACGGACAAGGAAGCGGGAACTCGGATTCAGAGCGGGAGCACTGATCGGAGCCGGAGCCGCGAGGGCATCAACAGCAGCGACAGCTGGAACAGCAACAGCGGGCCTGGACAGCGGTGCGGAACCCACGGTCGTGGGTGGCGTACATCGCGACGGTCGCTGGCATGGTGCCAAGGAGACCGGCTCGTTCCCCGCGCTGTCAACTCGGCGTCCCATTTGGCGGCAATGTTTCACCCCTTCCGGTCGCCGGCACTGAAGAAAGGTTTGTGCACCGACGGGGCAGGACAGGTGGCGCATCATCCGGGGGCTCAAACCTCGCTGACGGTCCGTGACTCGTCTGTGATCTTGGTCGCTTCGGTGATCGAATCGAACCGGCGAGGAAACTCCGTTCGTCTCACTCGCTGAAGAAGCGAGGGGTGCCTGAGCCCTGGGCATATGTCACGTTTTTGGTGATTTGGTAACCTTCCGCGTATGTTTGGTTCCGCAGAGTGAATACCGGGGCCAATAGCAGAAGCTCGCTTGACCGGCTCAGAGCTACACACTTGTAATTTCACTCGTGTTGTTCGGCCGCACGGAGAGTGACGGTCACGTCACGGGGACGTAAGAGACAGACGAGGGGCGCACATGACCGAGCTGTTCCAGCAACTGCTGGTCGAGGACGCGGACGAGGAACTCGGCTGGCAGGAGCGCGCACTGTGCGCCCAGACCGATCCCGAGTCCTTCTTTCCCGAGAAGGGCGGATCGACCCGGGAGGCCAAGAAGGTCTGCCTCGCCTGCGAAGTCCGATCCGAATGCCTGGAGTACGCCCTGTCGAACGACGAGCGGTTCGGCATCTGGGGCGGACTCTCCGAGCGGGAGCGGCGGCGCCTGAAGAAGGCCGCGATCTGACCGGTACGGCTCCGAGGGCCCGAGCCCTCCGCGGCGCACGGGCCTGACGCACGGTCAACCCGACGGGCCGACCGTACGGCTTCGCATCTTCACGACACCTCCACCGCATCGCCCCGCCGCCTCCGGCGCGGCACCCGGCACACCACCCGGTACGACCGCAGGGCCGCCACCGCTCCGCACGGCCCCGCACCCATGAGCCCCACCCGTGCACGGCCTCCCGATGGCCCGTGGCCCAGACCCTTCCCCCCAGGGTCCGGACCACGGGCCATCGGCGTGACCGCACCCCGCCCGTACCCCGGCCGCACCCCGCCGGGCACCGCTGCCCGGCCTCCATACCCTGCGGGGTGCGGCCGGGGTTCACCCGCTCGGCGCCGTCGCCCCCGATCCGTACCGTTAGTGTGGGGCCCCGTCCGAGACACGCCAACGCCCCGCCGGGGCGCGCGTGTACACCGATGCAGCCTCACCGGGGGGAACGCCCCCGGAACCCGGCCGGAGGGCCCGTACCTCGATGTCCGTGCAGAGTCACCCGGCGGCGCCGAACGCGTCCGTCGCCCCAGAGTTCCCCCGGCACGTCGTCACCGCCGTGCTCGTCTCCCACGACGGCGCGCGCTGGCTGCCCGACGCGCTCGCGGGGCTGCTCGGGCAGGAGCGCCCCGTACAGAACGCCGTCGCAGCCGACACCGGCAGCGCCGACGACTCCGCGCGGCTGGTCACCGAGGCGCTGGGCGGTGACCGCGTGCTCCACCTCGCGCGCCGGACCGGCTTCGGCACCGCCGTCGACGAAGCGGTCCGTACCGCCCCGGAGCTGACCGTCGACGACCTGCCGTACCTCAAGCGCCCCAGCGGCTGGGACCCCGTCACCAGGACCTGGCGCGACGACGCCTACGACCTGCCGGAACTCCCCCACGGCGAACCCGTCCAGTGGCTCTGGCTGCTCCACGACGACTGCGCCCCCGAGCCCGACGCCCTCGCCGAACTGCTGCGCGTCGTCGACACCGACCCGCACGCCGCGATCGTCGGGCCCAAGCTGCGCGGCTGGTACGACCGCCGCCAGCTCCTCGAAGTCGGCGTCACCATCGCCAACAGCGGCCGCCGCTGGACCGGACTCGACCGGCGCGAACAGGACCAGGGCCAGCACGACCAGGTCCGTTCCGTCCTCTCCGTTTCCTCCGCCGGCATGCTGGTGCGCCGCGACGTCTGGGAGGAACTCGGCGGCTTCGACCGCAGACTCCCCCTGATGCGCGACGACGTGGACCTCTGCTGGCGCGCCCACCAGGCCGGCCACCGGGTGCTGGTCGCCCCCGACGCCGTGCTGCGGCACGCCGAGGCGGCCGCCCGCGAGCGCCGCCCCATCGACTGCGCCGGACGCTCGGTCGTCGGCCCGCACCGCGTCGACCGGGCCGGCGCCGTCTACGCGATGCTCGCCAACACCCCGGTCAAGAAGCTCCCCTGGGTGCTGCTCCGCCTCGTCGTCGGCACCCTGCTCCGCACCCTCGCCTATCTCGTCGGCAAGGTCCCCGGCCAGGCGCTCGACGAGGTCACCGGTCTCGTCGGCACCCTGCTCCGGCCGGGCAGGATCATGGCCGCCCGCCGCGCCCGCGGCAAGGGCACCGTCGACCCGGCCGAACTCCGCTCCCTCTTCCCGCCGCCCGGTGCCACCGTCCGCGCCACCGTCGAACAGGTCGCCGGCAACTTCGGCTCCCGCTCCGACGCCGACGCCGCAGGCGGCTCGCGCCACGGAGCCGTCGAATCCGGCCCCGGCGGCGACGACGCCGACTTCCTGGAGATCGAACAGTTCGCCCGGCTCAAGCGGATCGGCCGCAAACCCGGCCCCGTCCTCTTCGCCCTCCTGCTGTTCGTCTCCCTGCTCGCCTGCCGAGGCCTGCTCGGTGGCGGCGCGCTCGCCGGCGGCGCCCTGCTGCCCGCGCCCGACGCCGTCTCCGACCTCTGGAGCCGGTTCGCGGACGGCTGGCACCCGGTCGTCACCGGCTCCACCGAAGCGGCCCCGCCCTACCTCGGCGTGCTCGCCGCCGTATCGGCCCTCTTCTTCGGCTCCACCGGCTTCGCGCTGACCCTGCTGCTCGTCTGCTCGGTACCGCTCGCCGGACTCACCGCCTACTTCGCGTCCCGGCCGCTCATCGAGTCCCGCCTGCTGCGGGCCTGGGCGAGCGTCGCGTACGCCTTCCTGCCCGCCGTGACCGGAGCGCTCGCCACCGGACGCCTGGGCACCGCCGTGCTCGCCGTGCTGCTCCCGCTGATGGCCCGTACCGCCGTCTCGGCCCACGGCCTGCGCGGCGACGGACGGGTCCGCGGCAGCTGGCGGGCCACCTGGGCCTTCACCCTGCTGCTCACCTTCACCACCGCGTTCACCCCGATCGTGTGGCCGCTCGCCGTCGTCCTCGGCCTCGGCGTGCTCGCCCTGCGCCGCCGGGACCTCGCCGCGTACGGGCTCCGCTTCCTCGCCACCGCCGGCACCCCGCTGCTCGTCCTCGCCCCCTGGTCGCTGAGCCTGCTCAGCCGGCCGTCCGGCTTCCTCCGGGAGGCGGGCCTGGACCTCGGCACGGGCACCGCCTCCGCGGTCGACCTGCTCTCGCTGAGCCCCGGCGGCCCCAAGGGCGGCGGCTCCGTCCTCTTCATCGGCATCGTGCTCGCGGCCCTCGCCGCTCTGCTGCGCGGCGAACGGCAGACCGCGATCCGCGCCGCCTGGGCCGCCGCGCTCGTCGGCCTGCTCTTCGCGGGCCTCAGCAACGGCTCCACCTGGGCCGGTCCCGCCACCCTCGTCTACGGAACCGCGCTGATCGCCGCCGCCCTGCTGGGCGCGGACGGGGCGCGCATCCGCGTCGCCGCCCTCAGCTTCGGCTGGCGGCAGCCGGTGGCCGCGCTGATCGCGCTGGCCTCCGCCGCCGCGCCGGTGGTGGCCGCCCTCGCCTGGATGGCGGGCGGCGCCGCCGGACCGCTGGAGCGGCGCGACCCGGTGCAGGTCCCCGCGTTCGTCGCGGAGGAGAGCATCACGGCGGACCAGCCGCGCACCCTGGTGCTCGGCGGGACCTCGGCGGGATCGGTCTCGTACACCCTGGTCCGCGGGTCCGGCGCCCGGCTCGGCGACGCCGAACTGACCGCGTCGACCGGCAGCGACAGCCACCTCGACAAGGTCGTCGCCAACCTGGTCGCCGGCTCCGGCGCCGACCAGGGCCACCAGCTCAGCGGGTTCGCCGTGCGGTACGTCCTCGTACGCGACGGCGCCCCGCGCGAGATGGCCCGGGTCCTCGACGCGACCCCCGGCCTCAGCCGCCTCAGCCAGCTCGACGGCAGCGCGCTCTGGCGGGTCGACCAGGACGTCGCCCGCCTCATGATCGTCCCGGCCTCCGGCGACGGCGAGGGCGTGGTGGTCCCCTCGGGCACCGTGGAGTCCCACACCAAGATCCCGGCGGGCGATGACGGCCGGCTGCTCCGCCTCGCCGACGCGGCCGACCCCGCCTGGCAGGCCACCCTGGACGGCAAGCCCCTCACCCGCAAGACCGTCGACGGCTGGGCGCAGGGCTTCGAGCTCCCCGCGTCCGGCGGCCGGCTCGACCTCACGTACGACACCCCGATCACGCACTCCGTGTGGATCTGGGCGCAGATCGGTCTCGCCGTGGTCCTCGTCGTCATGGCCCTGCCGGGCCGCCGCCGCGAGGTCGACGACGACCTCCCCGAGGACGCCGAAGCCGCTGCCGCCGCCGACGCGGCCGAGGGCGACGGACGCCGCGCCCGCAGGCTCCGCGCGGCCGCCGAGGCCGAAGCGGCCGCCGCCGCGGAGGCCGCCGAAGCCGCTTCGGCCTCCACCTCGGATTCCGCTTCCGCCTCCGCCGACGATGAGGGCCTGGCGCCGGACGCGTTCGGGAGCGGCGCGGACCCGGCCGCCGACGACCGGTCCGAGCCGGAGCCGTACGCCCCGGCGCAGGCCGACGGCGGCGCGTACATCCCGGCACAGGCCGGGGACGGCGACTACGTCCCGGCGCAGGCCGAGGGCGACGGCACGTACGCCGCGATTCCCCAGCAGGGTTACGCGGACTGGGACGGGCAGCAGCAGTACCAGCAGGCCGAGTACGCCCCCTACCAGGCGGAGCAGTACCCGGCGGAGCAGTACCAGCCCGAGCAGCACCAGCCGGAGCAGTACGGGGCCGACCAGTACGCGACCGACCAGTTCCAGCAGGTCGACCCCTACCAGCAGGCCGACCCGTACCAGCAGGGACACGTCTACGACCCGTACGGCTACGGGCAGCAGCAGCAACAGCAACAACAGCAGCAGTACCAGGGTTACGAGACCCAGGCCCCGTACGACCCGTACGCGGGGCAGCAGTACGGCGTCCACGACACCGACGAGCAGGTCGACCCGAACGCCCCGGACCAGGCGCCGTGGCAGACCCGTAACGCATCGCGAGGCGAGTCCGAGTGAAGTCCACCCCCCTGTCCCTCATCGCGGGCACCGTCGCCCTCGCCGCCGTCACCGGCTTCGCCGCGTTCAACGCGCCCGGCGGCTCGGCACCGGCGAAGGCCGCGTCGGCGTCCAGGCTGCCCGTCGAGCGGTCCAGCCTGCTCTGCCCGGCACCCAGCGACTCCGAGCTCGCTGAAACCGCGTACACCTCCTACACCCCGGCCGGGAAGGGGGCGAGCGGGGAGTCGGCCGCCGAGCTGAAGGAGACACGGCCCGTCACGGACGACGGCACCACCACCGAGAAGTCCGAGAAGTCCGAGAAGTCCGACAAGAGTGCCAAGACCGACAAGGCCGACGCGGGCAAGGCGGAGAAGACGGTCGTCGCGCTCAAGGAGGCAGGAAAGCCCGTCACCGCCGACGCCGACGGCGCCGACGCGCCCGCGCTGGTCGGCACCGCCACCGGCGCGCTCGCGCCGGGCTGGAGCGCGCAGCAGACCACCTCGGTCACCGCCGGCTCCACCCGGGGGCTGCTCGGCGTCAGCTGCACGGCGCCCGACACGGAGTTCTGGTTCCCCGGCGTCAGCACCGCCGCCAAGGCGCAGGACTACATCCACCTGACCAACCCGGACAGCGGCGCGGCCATCGTCGACATCCAGCTCTTCGGCCCGGACGGCGACCTCAAGGCGGACGTCGGCGACGGGATCGCCGTCCCGGCGCACTCCAGCGTGGCCATGCTGCTCTCCACCCTGACCGGCGAGGCCGTCGACGACGCCACCGCCCACGTCACCACCCGCAGCGGCCGGGTCGGCGCGGTGGTCCGGGGAGCCCGGGAGGACAGCGGCAGCGACTGGCTCACCGCCTCGGCGGACCCGTCCGCCACCGTGGTGCTGCCCGGCATCCCCGCCGACGCCACCTCGGTCCAGCTGATCGCGTACGCGCCCGGCGAGGACGACGCGGACCTCAAGGTGCAGCTGATCGGGAAGTCGGCGACCTTCTCCCCGGCCGGCAACGACACCCTGCACGTCAAGTCGGGGATGACCGCGAGCGTCGACCTGAAGAACGTCACCCGCAAGGAGCCGGGCTCGCTGCGGCTGACCCCTGTCGAGGGCGAACGGGCCACCCCGATCGTCGCCGCGCTGCGCGTGGTGCGGGGTACGGGCTCCGCGCAGGAGATCGCGTACATCCCGGCCACCCGGCCGGTGGGTGCCCGGGCGAGCGTGGCCGACAACCGGGCCAAGGGTTCGACCCTGTCGCTCGTCGCGCCCGGCGCCACGGCCCAGGTGAAGGTCACCGCCTCGGCGGGCAGCGAGGGCGGCGAACAGACCGTCAAGTCGTACACGGTCAAGGGCGGGACGACGCTCGCGTTCACCCCGCCCGTCCCGTCCGGTCTCAAGGGCTCGTACGCGCTGACGGTGGAGACGGAGTCGGGCGGCCCGGTCTACGCGGCCCGCACGCTCGCCCTCCCGGAGGACGGGGTGCAGATGTTCACCGTCCAGACGCTGCCGGACGACCGGGGCACGGTCGACGTCCCGGCCGCGGTGCAGGACCTGACGGTGCTGGACGACTGACGGCACGGGCCGGCCGACGGCCTCCGACCTCGTCGGTACGGGCGGGGCTCAGTCCTGCCCGTACCGGGGGTCCACGGACTCCGGGGAGAGCCCCAGCAGGTCCGCGACCTGCTCGACCACGACCTCGTGCACCAGCAGGGCCCGCTCGTCCCGGGTCTTCGACCGGATCTCGACGGGGCGCCGGTAGACGACGATCTGTGCGGGCCGCCCCTTCGCCGCCGAGATCGCGCGCCCCAGCGGCACCGTGTCCTCGGCCGTCACCTCAGGTACCTCGAGCACCACGAAGTCCACCTCGGCGAGCTGCGGCCACCGCCGCTCCAGGCGCTCCACCGAGTCCTGCACGAGATCGGCGAACCTCTCCGCGCGGTTCATCGACAGCGGCACCTGCGGCGGCGCCACCGGCCCGCGCATGCCGCGGCCGTGTCGGTCGCGGCGCCGGGGCCGGGGATCGGGCGAGGGCGAAGGTACGGAACTGTCCATCACCGACGCAGCGTAACCCTCCCGGCGGGGGTGGTCGGCCGCCCGGGCGCGGGGCGGTGCCGCATCGTCCGCGCATCCCCCGAGACTCGTCTCAACCTCGATTTTCCGGCCAAGTTGAACCACATTTCGGCCCGGCTCGTGATCACCGAATCCTCACGCCCCGCCCTTCCCGCCACCACGGGGCGCCCACGCGCACACACAAGCGGAACCTCTGTGACCAGCCGCTCTCCCCTCGACCGCGGATCGCCACGGCCCCCGGGAGACCCGCTGCCACCGGGGACGATCAACGACACGGTGGCCCGACCCGGGGGAGAGTCGTCGCAGCCCGCTCAAGAGTGCGGTACCGTCCAACATCGTGAGCCCTGTACGTCGCTGTTCGCGCACCGCGTGCGGCCGTCCTGCCGTCGCGACACTGACGTACGTCTATGCCGACTCGACTGCGGTCCTCGGCCCGCTCGCCACCTACGCCGAGCCCCACTGTTACGACCTGTGCGCCGAACACAGTGAGCGCCTCACCGCGCCCCGGGGCTGGGAGGTCGTCAGGCTCACCGACTCCTCCGCACCACCCCGCCACAGCGCCGACGATCTCGAAGCGCTCGCCAACGCGGTCCGCGAGGCCGCCCGCCCGCACGACCGGGGCCAGGACGGCACCGTCCGCGGCCCGCGCACCGCCGACCCCGTCGAGGTCGCGCGCCGGGGTCACCTGCGGGTCCTGCGTTCCCCCGACTCCTGACGGCGCCCGCCCGCAGCCGCGTACCGCCGCCTCGGCCCGCCACCCCGGACCGCCGGTGGGCGGCCCGTAACGGCGTACCGGCGGCCGGGTAGTTTGGGCGCTCAGCCCAGACCCCAGGAGGACCGGCCGTGGTTGCTGATCTGTCGCAGCTCGTGAAGGCGTACGACGTACGCGGCGTCGTACCCGACCAGTGGGACGAGCCGCTCGCCGAACTCTTCGGCGCGGCGTTCGTCCAGGTCACCGACGCGGACGCGATCGTCATCGGCCACGACATGCGCCCGTCCTCGCCCGGCCTCGCGGGCGCCTTCGCCCGCGGCGCCCGGGCGCGCGGCGCCGACGTCACCCTGATCGGGCTCTGCTCGACCGACCAGCTGTACTACGCCTCCGGTGCGCTCGGTCTGCCCGGTGCGATGTTCACCGCCTCGCACAACCCGGCGCGGTACAACGGCATCAAGATGTGCCGGGCCGGTGCCGCACCCGTCGGCCAGGACAGCGGCCTCACCGAGATCCGCGCGCTCGTGGAGCAGTGGTCCGAGGAGGGGGCGCCCGCACCGGCCGCCGACAGGGGCACGCTCACCGAGCGCGACACCCTCGGCGACTACGCCGCCCATCTGCTCGGCCTCGTCGACCTCACCGCGATCCGGCGGCTCAAGGTCGTGGTGGACGCGGGGAACGGCATGGGGGGCCACACCGTGCCGACCGTCCTCGCGGGGCTGCCGCTCGACGTCGTACCGATGTACTTCGAGCTCGACGGCACCTTCCCGAACCACGAGGCGAACCCCCTCGACCCGGCCAACATCGTCGACCTCCGGGCCCGCGTGCTCGCCGAGGGCGCCGACCTCGGGCTCGCCTTCGACGGGGACGCCGACCGCTGCTTCGTCGTCGACGAACGCGGCGTGGGCGTCTCGCCCTCCGCCGTCACCGCGCTCGTCGCCGAGCGGGAACTCGCCCGCAACGGCGGCAAGGGCACCGTCATCCACAACCTGATCACCTCGTGGTCCGTCCCCGAGGTCATCCGCGAGAACGGCGGCACCCCCGTCCGCACCCGCGTCGGCCACTCCTTCATCAAGGCCGAGATGGCCGAGCACGGCGCGATCTTCGGCGGCGAGCACTCGGCCCACTACTACTTCGCCGACTTCTGGAACGCCGACACGGGCATGCTCGCCGCCCTCCACGTGCTCGCCGCCCTCGGCGGACAGGACGGCCCGCTCTCCACGCTGCTCGCCACCTACGACCGCTACACCGACTCCGGAGAGATCAACTCCACCGTCGCCGACCAGGCGGCCCGCCTCACGGCGATCCGCGCCGCGTACGCCGACCGCGAGGACGTGACCTTCGACGAGCTGGACGGCCTCACGGTCGCCACCACCGACTGGTGGTTCAACGTCCGCGCCTCCAACACCGAACCCCTGCTGCGCCTGAACGTCGAAGCCCGCGACGAGGCCACGATGACGGCGGTACGGGACGAGGCACTGGCCCTCATCCGGGGATAGCACGCGGGGGAGGGGACAGCACGCGGGGGAGTGGGGCTCGGGGGAGTGGGGCCGCCCGGCCGTGGGCGCCGGTCCAGGGACGGCCGCAGGGCCGTCCCGGTGCGGGGACGCGGTCCGTTCGTCTCCGGGCCGCAGCCCGTTCGCCCCGCGGCCACGTCCGCGTACCGTCGCCGGGCGATGCTGCGAGCGACGCCGGTGAGTCCACCCGGTCGTCGCGCGGCCCCGGTGCCTTCCCGCCCGGCCGCCGCGCAGCGGGGGACCGCGGTCCTGCCGGACCGCGACCCCCGCCCCCGGCGGTAGGCTGGCCTCGCCCCAACCGCGCGAAGTTCAACCGCATGTTCGAAGGGACCCGCCCCATGGCGCTCGAAGCCGGCCTTCTGGAGATCCTCGCCTGCCCGGCGTGCCACTCCCCGCTCGACGACCGCACGGCGGACGACAGCCCGGAGCTGGTCTGCACCGGTGCCGACTGCGGTCTCGCCTACCCGGTCCGCGACGGCATCCCGGTCCTCCTCGTCGACGAGGCCCGCCGCCCCGCGTGACGGGACGCCAGGCACGTACAGCCGGCGCCTCCGGAACCCCCGGCGGCGACCGACCGCGACCGCGCCCGGCACCCGCACCCTGATCCGTACGGTGATCGGAGGCCCACCGCCATGCTCGACGAGACGTTGCTCGACGCCCCGGACGCCCTGGCCAGGGCAGACCGCCGAGGGCTCCTGCGCGGGGCCGCCGAGGCCGGCGCCCGCGTCCGTACCGCCGCCCTGCACACGGCCGAAGCCGGCATCGGAGCGCTGACCCCGGAGGGCAGGCCGCGCTCCGTCCTCGTCGCGGGCCCCGGTACCGCCGCCACCGGAGTCGCCGACATCATCGGCGCCCTCGCGGGAGCCGCCGCACCGGTCACCCGCATCCGCCCCACCGGGGTCGCCCCGGCCGGCGGCGCACTGCGCTGGACCCTGCCCGGCTGGGCCGGCCCGGTCGACCTGCTCCTCATCGCCACCGCCGACGGCGCCGAACCCGGCCTCTCGCTCCTCGCCGAACAGGCGTACCGGCGCGGCTGCTCGGTCGTCGCCGTCGCCCCCACCCGCTCGCCGCTGCGCGAAGCCGTCGAGAGGGCCCACGGGCTCCTCGTGCCCATGGCCGCCGCCCCGCACGGCGAGTACGACGCCGAGACCTCGGCGGCGGGCCCCGGCACCCTCTGGGCCCTGCTCACCCCGCTCCTCGCCCTGCTCGACCGGGTCGGTCTGCTCGCGGCGTCCGAGGAGGACCTGCGCAAGGTCGCGGACCGGCTGGACCGCACCGCCGAACGCTGCGGGCCCGCCATCGCCACGTACAGCAACCCGGCCAAGACCCTCGCCGCCGAGCTCGCCGACACGCTGCCGCTGGTGTGGACCGAGGGTGAAGCGGCGGGCCCGGTCGGCCGCCGGTTCGCCGCCGTCCTCGCCGAACTCGCCGGCCGCCCCGCGCTCACCGCGCCCCTCCCCGAAGCGCTGCCCTCGCACGGCGCCCTGCTCGCCGGGGACTTCGCCGCCGGAGCCGACCCCGAGGACTTCTTCCGCGACCGCGTCGACGAGCAGGAAGCACTGCGCGCCCGCGTCGTCCTCCTCCGCGACCGGCCCACCGGCGGCCTGACCGCCGCCCCGGCAGCCCGCGAACTCGCCCTCGGCCACGACACGGCCATCAGCGAACTCGAACCCGACGAGGGCAGCGAACTCGAAGCGCTCGCCGAACTCCTCGCCGTCACCGACTTCGCCGCCGTCTACCTCTCGCTGGCCACCGAGCCGCCGACCGCCGAGAACCCCACCTGACCTGGCCGACCGGCCCGACCCGCGGCCGTGCCGGGCCTGCCGCTCTGCCCGACCGGCAGGGCGGCGGCCGCCCCGGGAGCCGGAGCGTGGACGCCAGGACTCCGGGACGCCGGGACGCCGGGACGCCGGGACGTCCGGATGCATGGTCATCCGGTTGCCCGGTTGCCCGGGAGCCTGGTTGCCGGACGCCCGTTACTCGCCCGGATGCCGGAGACGCCGTCCCCGAGCCGGTCCCGTCCGTCACACCCGCACCACCTGTCCCACCGCCGTACCTGCCCCACCCGCCCCACCTGCTCCACCCGCACCACCTGCTCCACCGTCGTATCTGCCCCACCTGTCCCACCGCCGTACCTGCCACGCCGCACACCTTCACGAAAGCCCGAGGACAACTCCATGGACCGGCTCTCCAACACCGTGCGCCCCTACGCCTGGGGCTCCACCACGGCCATCCCCGAGCTGCTCGGCACCCCGCCCACGGGGGAGCCGCAGGCCGAGATGTGGATGGGAGCCCACCCCGGAGCGCCGTCCCTGCTCACCCGCGACGGTGCCGAACTCCCGCTCGACCAGGTCATCACCGCCGACCCGGCCCGCGAACTCGGCACCGCGACCGTCGAGAAGTTCGGCCCCCGCCTCCCGTTCCTCCTCAAGCTCCTCGCCGCCGGAGCCCCGCTCTCCCTCCAGGTCCACCCCGACCTGGAGCAGGCCCGGCTCGGCTTCGCCGACGAGGAGGCCCGCGGCATCCCGCTCGACGCCCCGCACCGCACGTACCGGGACGCCAACCACAAGCCCGAACTGATCTGCGCCCTCACCCCCTTCGAGGGACTCTGCGGCTTCCGCCGCCCCGACGAGGCCGCCGCCCTGCTGGAGGCGCTCGGCGTCGACTCCCTCAAGCCGTACACGGACCTGCTGCGCGCCCACCCGGAGGAAGCCGCCCTCCGCGAGGTACTCACCGCGATCCTCACCGCCGACCCGGAGGAGATGGCCGCGACGGTCGGCGAGGCGGCCGCCGCCGCCGAAGCCCTGGGCGGCGACCACGCCCCGTACGCCGAAATCGCCCGCCACTACCCGGGCGACGCCGGGGTCATCGCCGCGATGCTCCTCAACCACGTGCGGCTCCAGCCCGGCGAGGCGCTCTACCTCGGCGCGGGCGTCCCGCACGCCTACCTCGACGGCCTCGGCGTCGAGATCATGGCCAACTCGGACAACGTCCTGCGCTGCGGACTCACCCCCAAGCACATCGACGTGCCCGAACTCCTGCGCATCGTGCGCTTCGAGGCCACCGAGCCCGGCGTGCTGCGCCCCGAGGCGGCCCCCTCCGGCGAGGAGCCGTACGAGACCCCGGTCGACGAGTTCCGGCTGTCCCGTTTCGACCTCTCGCCCGGCGCCGCCCCCGCCGACCTGACCGCCGCCACCCCGCAGATCCTGCTCTGCACCGCCGGATCGCTCCGGACCGGCGAGCTGGACCTCGTTCCGGGCGGCTCGGTCTTCGTCCCCGCGGGCGAAACGGTCGAAGCGTCAGGTAACGGCACACTCTTCCGGGCCACCGTGGTGGCCTGACGTACCGTCCGTCCCCGGTGCTGCAACAATGTGCGGCCGTACCGCGGCGATCCGGGTGCGCAGCACCGATCCGCGTTTGCAGCACCGAGGAAGGGACACCAGGCAACCCATGAGCGCGTCAGGCGGAACCAAGGCGATCGTGGCGGCACTCTCCGCCAACCTCGCCATCGCGGCGGCCAAATTCGTGGCGTTCCTCTTCAGTGGCTCCTCGTCGATGCTCGCGGAGAGCGTCCACTCGCTGGCCGACTCGGGCAACCAGGGACTCCTGCTGCTCGGAGGGAAGAAGGCGCAGCGCCAGGCCACCCCCGAGCACCCCTTCGGCTACGGGCGCGAGAGGTACATCTACGCCTTCCTCGTCTCCATCGTCCTGTTCTCGGTCGGTGGCATGTTCGCGGTCTACGAGGGCTACGAGAAGATCAAGCACCCGCACCCCATCGAGGCCTGGTACTGGCCGGTGGGCGTGCTGGTCTTCGCGATCATCGCCGAGGGATTCTCCTTCCGCACGGCGATCACCGAGTCCAACCAGACCCGCGGCACGCTGAGCTGGACGGACTTCATCCGCCGCGCCAAGGCCCCCGAGCTCCCCGTCGTACTCCTGGAGGACTTCGGGGCGCTCATCGGCCTGGTCCTCGCCCTCGGCGGCGTCGGGATCTCGCTCGCCACCGACGACGGCGTCTGGGACGGCATCGGCACCCTCTGCATCGGCATCCTGCTCATCGTCATCGCGCTGGTGCTCGCCGCCGAGACGAAGTCCCTCCTCCTCGGAGAGTCGGCGGGGGCCGAGCAGATCGAACGGATCAGGGACGCCGTCGTCGACGGCGACACCGTGACCGGCATCATCCACATGCGCACGCTCCACCTCGGTCCCGAGGAACTGCTGGTCGCCGCCAAGATCGCCGTGCAGCACGACGACACCGCGACCGAGGTCGCCAACGCCATCAACGCCGCCGAGACCCGCATCCGCGCCGCCGTGCCGATCGCCCGCGTCATCTACCTGGAGCCCGACATCTACAACGCGGACGCCGCGTCGACGGGCACCAACCCCGGCCGGTCCCCCCTGGCCGGCGCGTCCGAGCAGCCCACCGAGGGCGCGGCGGGCCCGACCGGCGCGGACGGCCCGACCGAGGTGGACGGCCCGGCGGGCGCCACCGGTCCGGACGGCGAGCACCCCTCCGGTCCGGGGCACTGATCCCAGCCGTTCCGTACGTCCCGTGAGCGCACCGTTCCCCCGTGGGCCGGTGCGCTCACGGCTGCTCGGTGTAGATTCGTACGCGTACCAGACGTCGCTGCTGATGGCGGTCGATCGGCCCGCGGAAGCGGACCGGCCGAGGGAGAGAGGGCCTCCGACGGACTGCGCTGCGAGTCCCGGGCATTCCTGTGCCCGGAGCCGCACAGCCAGCCAGCCCACCCTCGACCCTTACGAGGAGCAGACCCGCCATGACGACGGTCACCCAGAACCAGGACTTCAAGGTCGCCGACCTCTCCCTCGCGGCCTTCGGCCGCAAGGAGATCACCCTCGCCGAGCACGAGATGCCCGGCCTGATGTCGATCCGCAAGGAGTACGCCGCCGCGCAGCCGCTGGCCGGCGCGCGCGTCACCGGCTCCCTGCACATGACGGTGCAGACCGCGGTGCTCATCGAGACCCTCGTCGCCCTCGGCGCCGACGTCCGCTGGGCCTCCTGCAACATCTTCTCCACCCAGGACCACGCGGCCGCCGCCATCGCCGTCGGCCCGACCGGCACCCCCGAGGCCCCCGCCGGCGTGCCGGTCTTCGCCTGGAAGGGCGAGACGCTGGAGGAGTACTGGTGGTGCACCGAGCAGGCCCTGACCTGGCCGAACAGCCCCACCGGCGGCCCGAACATGATCCTGGACGACGGCGGTGACGCCACCCTCCTGGTCCACAAGGGCGTCGAGTTCGAGAAGGCCGGCGCGGCCCCGGACCCGTCCACCGCGGACAGCGAGGAGTACGCCCACATCCTCACGCTCCTCAACCGCACCCTCGGCGAGTCCCCGCAGAAGTGGACCCAGCTCGCGTCCGAGATCCGCGGTGTCACCGAGGAGACGACGACCGGCGTCCACCGTCTGTACGAGATGCACCGCGACGGCACCCTCCTGTTCCCGGCGATCAACGTCAACGACGCCGTCACCAAGTCGAAGTTCGACAACAAGTACGGCTGCCGCCACTCCCTGATCGACGGCATCAACCGCGCCACCGACGTCCTCATCGGCGGCAAGACCGCCGTCGTCTGCGGCTACGGCGACGTGGGCAAGGGCTGCGCCGAGTCCCTGCGCGGCCAGGGCGCCCGCGTGATCATCACCGAGATCGACCCGATCTGCGCGCTCCAGGCGGCCATGGACGGCTACCAGGTCGCGACCCTCGACGACGTCGTCGAGCAGGCCGACATCTTCGTCACCACGACGGGCAACAAGGACATCATCATGGCGTCCGACATGGCCCGGATGAAGCACCAGGCGATCGTCGGCAACATCGGCCACTTCGACAACGAGATCGACATGGCCGGCCTGGCCAAGATCGACGGCATCGTCAAGGACGAGGTCAAGCCGCAGGTCCACACCTGGACCTTCCCGGACGGCAAGGTCCTCATCGTCCTCTCCGAGGGCCGCCTGCTGAACCTCGGCAACGCGACCGGTCACCCCTCCTTCGTCATGTCCAACTCCTTCGCGGACCAGACCCTGGCCCAGATCGAGCTCTTCACGAAGCCGGAGGAGTACCCGACCGACGTCTACGTGCTCCCGAAGCACCTCGACGAGAAGGTCGCGCGTCTCCACCTGGCCGCCCTGGGCGTCAAGCTCACGACCCTCCGCCCGGAGCAGGCCGCCTACATCGGCGTCGAGGTCGACGGCCCGTACAAGTCCGACCACTACCGCTACTGATACCACCCGCCGCCGGCCCGCCCCCGCAGGGGGAGGAACCGGCCGACGGCGACCGGAACAGTCTCAGCAGCAGGTCCGAGCGCAGGCCCCCGCACCCCCGTGCCGGGGGCCTGCCCCGTACCCCGCCCGCGCAGCCCGAAGGACCCCATGCCCCGCGGCCGATATTCGTTCCACGATCCGCACGATCACACCCCCCTCGGTGAAGAGCACTTCCACTGCGCCCCCGGCCCTTCCGGCTGGCGCTACGTCGCCCAGAGGACCGCTCCCTCCGGCGACCACCTGGGCTCCACCGACCTCGCACTCGACGAGCTCGGCCGGCCCATCCGCCTGGAACTGCACGCGGGCGGCTGGCAGATCCGCGGCGCCGCCCTCGAAGGCGTCACCTGGGTACGGACCGACCCCACCGGCACCGAAGCGACCGAGGGCAACGTCCGCGCCCACGCCTTCTCCGGCACCTCTCCCGCGTTTCTCGTCGCCGTCACGCGACTGCTGCGCCTCACCCCCGGTTCCCCCGAGACCCGCATCCGTCTGGTCACCTTCACGGATCCGGTCCTCGCGCCCCTGACCGTCGATCAGTCCTGGGCCCTGGTGGACAGTGAAGCGCACCCCACTGACAACGGCCCCCTGCACGTGGACACGTACCAGGTCAGCGACTTGAACACGGGGGAGCGGCACACAGTGCACCTCGCCGGGGACGTGGTCCTCGCCGCCCCCGGCATCGAGCTCGAAGACCTCGAATCCCCGCCCTCCCCGAAACCCGCACCGCGATCCGAGCAGCCGGCCGAGTAGCGCGCCGGCCCAGTCGGACCGCGGCTCAGGCAGGCGGCGCGAACCCGGTGGAGGCAGGCGCGGCGGCAGGGGCCGCGGGTGACACCGGCACCGGCGGTACGGGTGCCGCGAGCGGGCCCGGCACGGCCTTCGGGCCGGCGACGGGCGCACCCGCGGGCGCACCCCATCCAGCCGTCCCGCCGGCCGTCGCACCGACCCCCGGTACGGGCGCTCCCGCCACAGCCCCCGGCACCCGGTCCGCCGCGCGTTCGGCCGACAGCATCCGCCGTACCTCGCGTGTCCGGCGTTCGTGCAGCACGGCGGCCAGATAGGCCGCGTGGGGCACGCCCTCCGGCGGCGGCACGGCCGTCCTGGCCGCCAGCTCCCCGGCAAGCCTCTCGCCGATCGCGTACCCCACGGCGGGATCGAGTTGGTGCAGGCGGGAGACGTACTGGCGTGCGGAGAGCCAGAACTCGTCCGGCACGGCCGACAGGTCCAGCTGGGCGAAACGGCCCGCGAGCCACGGCGGAGGCGGCGGCAGCGCCCGGGACCGGTCGTCCGGCACCCGTTCCCGTACGACGAGCGTCCCCGCGAACACGTCCCCGAGCCGCCGGCCCCGGGCGGAGACCAAGGACGCGATCGCGGCCACCGCACCGAAGGACGACAGGATCTCGACGACGCCCATCGCCCCGCGCACCAGCGCGTGCCGGAACGCGATGGGCCCCCCGTCCTCGCGCACCACTCGCAGACCGCAGGCGAGTTTCCCCAGCGAACGACCGTGGCTCAGGGTCTCCACCGCGATCGGCCCGCCCACCAGTACCAGGAGGAACGACGCCACGGAGACGGCGGCGACGGCCGCGTCGTCGAGCGTCGACGTGGCGAGGGCCAGCGCGATGCTGAGCACCACGAAGACGATCAGGAGCAGCGCGGTGTCGATGGCCTGTGCCAGCGCCCTGCTCGGCAGCCGTGCCGGTCTGAGCTCCAGAACCACCGCGTCCCCGGTCACGAGTTCGCTCATTGCCCCGCCCTTCTTCGCCCACCCCAGCCCCCGTTGTGCGACAGTCTGCCAAGCTGATCGCCGGCGCGCCGCCGTGTTCGGGACCCGTACGCCTCTTCGCCCTTCGCCTGGAGCAGACACCCACCATGGACCTCGATGTCTTCGTCACCGCCCACCGCGCGGAGTGGGACCGTCTGGAACAGCTGCTGAAGAGGGGCCGAGGGCTCACCGGCACCGAGGCGGACGAACTCGTCGTGCTCTACCAGCGGACGGCCACCCATCTCTCCCTCATCCACTCCCAGGCCCCCGACCCGCGCACCGAGGGACGCCTGACCCAGCTCGTGGCCCGCGGCCGGTCAGCCGTGACCGGCACCCGCAAGGCGTCCTGGCGGGACGTGACCCGGTTCCTCACCGCCGGATTCCCCGCCGCGGTGTACCGCTCGCGCCACTGGTGGGTGCCCACGGCGGTGCTCTCCACCCTCCTCGCCGCGCTCATCGGCTGGTGGATCGGTACGCACCCCGAGGTCCAGGCCGCCATCGGCGCCCCCGACGACCTGCGCGCACTCACCCGGCCGGGCGGCGAGTACGAGACCTACTACTCCAGCCACCCCGCCGCCTCCTTCGCGGCCCAGGTGTGGACGAACAACGCCCAGGCGGCCGCCATGTGCCTCGTCCTCGGCGCGTTCTTCTGCCTGCCGGTGATCTGGATCCTCTTCACCAACGTGCTCAACCTCGGGGTCGGCATGGGCCTGATGTCGTCCGCCGGCCGACTGGACACCTTCCTCGGGCTGATCCTGCCGCACGGCCTCCTCGAACTCACCGCAGTCTTCGTGGCCGCCGGTACGGGCCTCAAACTCGGCTGGACCCTCATCGACCCGGGCCCCCGTTCCCGCCGCGCCGCGCTCGCGGAGGAGGGCCGGGCCGCGCTCGGCATGGCCATCGGTCTCGCCCTCGTCCTGTTCGTGTCCGGAGTCATCGAGGGATTCGTGACCCCCTCCGGTCTCCCCACCTGGGCCAGGATCACCATCGGCGTCGCCGCCGAGCTGGCCTTTCTGCTGTACGTACAGGTGCTGGGCGGCCGCGCGGTCCGGGCCGGCGACACCGGTGACGTAGCCGCGGCGGAGCGCGCCGCCGCTCTGCCGACCGTCGCGTGACCCGCCACGCCACGGCGGATGTGCATCAGACCTTGCTGAGCTGCTAGTCTCCTCTTCGCCCACAAAAGCTGTTGACACGGCGGTTGTGGGGAGGTAGATTTTACTAGTTGGCTCGAACTGGACAGGTTCGGGTTCGACGGCTAATGTGTATCTCGCTCTTGCAGGGAATGTTCATTCCCGCGGAGCCACTTGATTCCTCTTAATGCAGAGTCCGGGTCGTTCATTCGTCCCCATTCGCTCTGATAAAGTCGGATCAGCCGAAAGGCAAAAGCCCACCAACTGGCTGCCGGAATCAAATTCGGACCGGAAACGGAACGAAAAAGAGTCTGGTAAGGTTGGACTCGCCGGAAAGGGAAACGCGAAAGCGAAGAACTGGAAAGCGAAACCCGCTTCGACCGGGAATCGGACACGAAAGAGTCTGATAGAGTCGGA
>NZ_JBSFHV010000036.1:0-72015 GCF_053597235.1 Streptomyces sp. NPDC001493 | reverse complement strand
ACGGTGAGCGGGAGTTCGGCGCGGAGGTCGAAGACGTGACGGCCGGCCTCGTCCACGGCTCGGTCCAGTGCGTCCGGCGTCACCTCGCGGTAGCCGGCCGGCTGCCCGCCCCTCCGCCGTTCCCGTCAGGCGCTGTGCGGGAAGACCTCGCCCAGCTCCCGGAAGAGGGCCGTGTTCAGCGCGAAGGCACGCTTGCACTCGTCCACGATGCGCTGCCGCTCCAGGTCGTCGGCGTCGACCGCGTCCAGCAGCTCGCGGTAACTCCGCTTGAAGGCGGCCGGGTTGGAGATCTCCTCGAAGACGTAGAACCGCACTCCGTCGCCCTTGTGCGCGAACCCCCAGGTCTTCTCGGCCCGGTCGCGGATGATCTGTCCGCCGGAGAGGTCGCCGAGGTAGCGGGTGTAGTGGTGCGCTATGTAACCGGCGGGCCAGTCACGGGCGCAGGCGGCGACCCGCTCGGCGTACGCGGCGGTGGCAGGCAGCGGCTCCAGGCCCTCGCGCCACTCCGGCCCCCGCAGGTGCGCCAGGTCCCGCTCCAGTTCGGCGAGCCGCATCAGCGGCGCCTGTATGAACGCCCCGGCGACCGGGTCCTGCCGCAGCCGCTCGGCGCCCTCCTCCAGCGCGCGGTACACGAACCACAGTTGCTCGGTGTAGCGGGTGTACGCGTCCACCCCCAGGCGTCCGCCGAGCATGTCGCCCATGAAGGTCGAGGTCTCCGCCTCCGTGTGCTGCTCGTGGGACGCGGTGCGGATGACCGTGGAGAACGGGGTGACGGGGGTGACGGTGCCGGTGGACGTGTCCAAGGCGGGCCTCCGGGGCCGAGAGAGCGTAAAACCGGGAAGGTCGGAAACGTGCGGCGTCGACGCGGCGGCTCGCACCGCGTCGACCACCCCCCGATCCTCTTACTTAGGCTTACCTAAGTCAACATGTTGCCGACTTCTTGTCGGTAAACACTCCGTGCCCGGGGAACACGAACGCCCGGGGAACGCGAACGCCCGGTGGCCCGGAACCGGAGATCACCGGTCCCGGGCCACCGGGCGCGCGCTCGTGCCGGAGGTACCCGTCGGTCCTACGGCAGGGTAAGGATGTCCGCCCCGGTCTCCGTCACCACCAGGGTGTGCTCGAACTGGGCCGTCCGCTTGCGGTCCTTGGTCAGCACGGTCCAGCCGTCGTCCCACATGTCGTACTCGTGGGTGCCCAGGGTCAGCATCGGCTCGATGGTGAACGTCATCCCCGGCTTCATCACGGTGGTGGCGTGAGGGCTGTCGTAGTGCGGCACGATCAGGCCGGAGTGGAACGAGGTGTTGATGCCGTGCCCGGTGAAGTCCCGCACCACGCCGTAGCCGAACCGCTTGGCGTACGACTCGATGACCCGGCCGATCACGTTGATCTGGCGGCCGGGGCGGACCGCCTTGATGGCCCGGTTCAGCGACTCCCGGGTGCGCTCCACCAGCAGCCGCGACTCCTCGTCCACGTCGCCGCAGAGATAGGTGGCGTTGTTGTCGCCGTGCACGCCGTTGATGTACGCCGTCACGTCGAGGTTCACGATGTCGCCGTCGCGCAGCACCGTCGTGTCGGGGATGCCGTGGCAGATGACCTCGTTGACCGACGTGCACAGGGACTTGGGGAAGCCGCGGTAGCCGAGCGTCGACGGGTACGCGCCGTGGTCGACCATGAAGTCGTGGGCCACCCGGTCCAGTTCGTCGGTGGTGACGCCGGGCGCGATGTGCTTGGCGGCCTCCTCCATCGCCTGCGCGGCGATCCGGCCCGCGATACGCATCCGCTCGACGGTGTCGGAGTCCTGGATCTCCGGGCCGGTGTACGGCTTCGGACCCGGCTTGCCCACGTACTCGGGGCGCCGGATATTTCCGGGTACGGAACGGACGGGAGAGATCTCCCCGGGTGCGAGCAGCGACTGACCAGACATGTCAGCGAGTCTAACCAGCGCCCCTGGGGCAAGCTGGCCATGAGGAAAGGAGTCCCGATGGCCCTGTTCAAGAAGCGCACGGTCGGCAAACCGGGCGAGTGGTACTACTGCCTGGAGCACAAAAAGGTCGAGGAAGGCCCCGAGTGCCCGGCGAAGGACCGCTTCGGCCCGTACGCCTCGCGCGAGGCGGCGCAGCACGCCATGGACACCGCGCAGGAGCGGAACCTGGAGTGGGACACCGACCCCAAGTGGCACGACCGCAACCGGCCCCCGGCCTCCTGAACCCGGGGCGGTGACCCCCCGGGTTCAGAACGCCGGCACCCCCGGCGCGGCGGGCGCGTCCGGGTCCGCCGGGGCGGCCGTCGCGGCGTCCCGGCGGCGTACGGCGTCCTCGTCGGTGGCGGAGTCGTACCGGAGCAGCTTCGGGAGCGCCGCCGTCAGCAGCGCCACCGAGGCGACGCAGGCGACCCCGCCGGTCCAGACCGCCGAGCGGGTGCCGGTCCAGCCCGCCATCGCACCGGCCCGGACCTGGCCGAGCTGCGGCCCGACGCTGTAGGAGAGCACCTCGATGCCGGCCAGCCGGCCCCGCAGCTCCTCCGGGATGGTCTGGTTCCAGATGGCGGAGCGACCGAGTCCGCTCAGCATGTCGCCCGCGCCCGCGACGGCCAGGCAGACCAGCACCGGCCAGACGCTGTCGAACAGCCCCGCGCCCGCGATGGCCAGCCCCCAGGCGGCGGCCCCGAACACCACGAAGAGCCCGTGCCGCCGCACCCGGGAGGTCCAGCCGCTGGTCAGCCCCAGCACCAGCGAGCCCACCGACCCGGCGGCGTACATCAGCCCCAGCGACCAGGGGGCGTCGAGGTCGTCCGCGAGGAACGGGAAGACCGCGTTCGGGAAGGCGAAGAACATCGCCGCCAGGTCGATCGCGTACGTCCCCAGCAGCACCGGCCGGCTCCACGCGTACGCCGCGCCCTCCGCGATCCCGCGCAGCGACGGCTTCTGCGCGTCGCGGGCGGGCGGTGCGGGGGTGAGCCGCAGACAGAGGACGACCGAGACGGTGAACGTGACGACGGTGACCGCGTACGCGGTGGCGTGCCCGGCGTACGCGACGACCAGGCCCGCCAGCGCCGGCCCCGCGATCGCGCCCGCCTGCCAGCGCAGGGCGTTCAGCGCGGCGGCGGCCGGCAGGTGCTCGTGCGGCACGATCCGCGCCAGCAACGAGTCGAGCGCGGGCCGCTGAAGCCCGGCGAGCGCCGAGACACCCCCGGCCACGACGTACAGCGGCCAGAGCAGCGGGTCCGGCAACAAGGCGTTGACCAGCAGGATCACGGCCAGCACACCGAGTCCGGCCTCCGTGCCGAGGATGACCCCGCGGCGGTCCACGGCGTCCGCGAGCGCCCCGCCGTACAGCCCGAAGACCACCAGCGGCACGAGTTCGACCGCGCCCATCGCCCCGACCGCCAGCGGGGACCCGGTCAGCTCCTTGATCTGGAGCGGCAGCGCGATCAGCGCCATGAAGCTGCCGAAGTACGTGATCAGCCCCTGGCCCCAGAGCAGCCGGAAGTCGGCGGAGGCGTGCCAGGGGGCGAGGTCCGGAAGGAGGGAACGGAGGATACGGGAAGCGCGGCGCGGGCGCGGGTCGTTCACGAGAGATCATGGTCCGGCCCTCCGGGGGTCCGGCGCAACCCCTCCTCGGCCCCCGGTACCCGCCCGACCAGCGAAGACGTCCCGGCGACGGGTGGTCGGGTGCCGTTGCCGCAAGGGGCGGCCGGGCGGGCCACCAGTGCGCCGGCGGTGCGCGGTCGCGCCGCTACCACCGCGCCGGTGGCGGCGCGGTGAGCCGGTCCGCGAGCCGTGAGAGCCGGTCCCGGAACGAGCGCCGCCCGTGCGCCGACGGGCGCGCGGTCTCCCCGGCCGCCGCGCTCACCAGATGCTGGACGGTGTCCAGGTCCACGTCGTCCTCCTCGGTCACCACCAGAGCCTCGTGGCCGAGCCCCCGTACCTCGGGATCGCCACCGCCCAGCGTGAGGACGGTCGCCCCCGAGCGCCGGGCGTCCCACACCCGCTCCATCAGCCCGCCGTCCGGCCGCTCGGGCGCCACCAGCAGCAGCGTCTCCCCGCGCCCGGCCGCCTCGATCCGGCCCAGCCCGACCGCCAGATGGGCCGGGTCGGCCGGCCGTACCCGGTGGCGTACCAGCGTGGGAGTCAGCTCCGGCAGCCCCGACCACGTCGCCTCGTCGACCAGGTGCGCCGCCAGGTGCCAGGGCTCGTACGTCTCGGTCCCGACCAGCAGCAGCCCGCCGCCCTGCGGGACGACGGACGAACGAAGAGCCCCGGCGAACCGGCGGGCCGCGCCCGGCCACTCGGTCCCGGCGAGCACCTCACGCAACAGCGCCACGCGCACGGCATCCATGGCCCGGCATCATGCAGCAGCCCGCGGGCGTTCCGCAGCCGGACACGGAAGGTGCACCCGTACGGGACGCGCACGGGGTGCGTATGGGGATGCGCACGGGACGCGTATCGGGGCGCGCACGGGACGTATGTCGGGACGCGTATCGGACGTTCGCGCACGGGCCGGGGTGTGCCGCCGGAGACCCGGTACTCCGAAGTAGTGTCGGGGCCATGACTACCCACGACAGTGCCGGTGCGCCCAAGGCGCCCGCCAAGGACCCCTGGGACCTGCCCGACGTCTCCGGACTCACCGTCGGCGTGCTCGGCGGCACCGGGCCGCAGGGCCGCGGACTCGCCTACCGCCTCGCCCGCGCCGGGCAGCGCGTGACCATCGGCTCCCGCGACGCCGCCCGCGCCGCCGAAGCCGCCGCCGAACTCGGCCTCGGCATCGAGGGCGCGGACAACGCCGCCTGCGCGCTCCGCAGCGACATCGTGATCGTCGCCGTGCCGTGGGAAGGCCACGCCAAGACGCTGGAGTCGCTGCGCGCGGAACTCGCGGGCAAGCTCGTCGTCGACTGCGTCAACCCGCTCGGCTTCGACAAGAAGGGCGCCTACGCCCTCAAGCCGGAAGAGGGCAGCGCCGCCGAACAGGCCGCCGCCCTGCTGCCCGACTCCCGCGTCACCGCCGCCTTCCACCACCTGTCGGCGGTGCTCCTCCAGGACCCCGACATCGACGAGATCGACACCGACGTGATGGTGCTGGGCGAGGCCCGCGCCGACACCGACATCGTGCAGGCCCTCGCCGGCCGCATCGCGGGCATGCGCGGCGTCTTCGCCGGACGGCTGCGCAACGCCCACCAGGTCGAGTCGCTGGTCGCCAACCTGATCTCGGTCAACCGCCGGTACAAGGCACACGCGGGACTGCGCGCCACCGACGTGTGATCCGTGGATCGTGTGACCCCCCATGGATCGTGTGACCCGTGGATCGCGTGATCCGTAGATCGTTACGGGACACCGGCGGGACGGCCCCGACCCGCGGCGGAACGGAACGGGGCATGAGGGACACTGGACGGGACCGCGCACCACCCCGGACAGGAGCCGCCCCCATGCCCCGCATCGCCCTCTACCCGCTCGTCGTCTGCGTCCTCGCCGTCGTCGCCGCGGTGGTCTCCTTCGCCCAGGGCAGCCTGCTCGGCATCCTCTGGGTGCTGGTGGCGGGGCTCTCCTCCAACATGACCCTCTACTACGTGCGCCGTCACCGCGCGACCACCGAAAGCTGACCGCCGGTCCGCGCGGGCGGCAGGGCACCGGGGCTCAGGGGCACCGGGCCGTGTGGTGAAAGTCCCGCCTGTCGGGCGGGCCTACCCGGACAGTGCCGCCGACAGCGCCTCGCAGCGGGGATCCTGCTGGTCGGAGAACGCCTGCCAGAAGCGGTAGGTGTCCAGCCCGCAGTACGTCTCGAAGTCGCTGACCCCGAGTCCCCGCAGCAGCGCGTCCACGGCGTCGAAGAACACGGCGTTCACCTCCGGCACCCACAGCAGCCCGAACACCGCGATCAGCCCGAACGGCGCGAACGGCTCCACCTGCCGCCGGACCTTGTACGACAGCCAGGGCTCGATCACCCCGTACCCGTCCAGCCCCGGCACCGGTACGAAGTTGAGGATCGCGGCCGTGACCTGGAGCAGCGCCAGGAACGCCAGCGCGAACCGGAACGCCATCGGCACCCCGTCGAGACCGCCCAGCCAGAACGGCGCCGTGCAGACGACGGCGAACAGGACGTTCGTCAGCGGCCCCGCCGCCGAGATCAGACTGTGCTTCCAGCGCCCCCGGATCCGGCCCCGCTCGATGTAGACGGCCCCGCCCGGCAGCCCGATGCCCCCCATGATCACGAAGAGCACCGGCAGCACGATGCTGAGCAGCGCGTGCGTGTACTTCAGCGGGTTGAGCGTCAGATAGCCCTTCTCCGCGATCGAGATGTCCCCGCTGTGCAGGGCCGTGCGGGCGTGCGCGTACTCGTGCAGGCAGAGCGACACGATCCAGCCACCCGTGACGAACAGGAAGACGGCGAACCCGGTCTGCTCGGCGAACCCCGTCCACACGGCGGCCCCGGCGACGGCCGTGACGGCGGCGATCCCGAGGAAGATCGGGCTGATGCGCCGGTCGTGGCGGCTGATCCCAGTGGTCATGCGACGAGAGTAGTGGCCGGGACCGCCCGGCCTGCCGCTACGCCCGCTCGGGCACGGTGGACGACGCGCTCATCCCCGGCACCCGCTCGGGCGCGGTCAAGCGCGTGCCGGGAGCCCGGCGTCGTCCACCCGGCCCAACTCGCGTACTGGCGAGAGCGGGACGGAGTGCGGGACATTCAGGTCCTCCTCGCGTACGTCCTCCCCGGCGCTCCGAGCTCGGTGCCTGCCCGGAGGTGTCGTTGTGCAACTCGCCCCGGACGAGTGCGGGATCACGGTCGTGCGCGCCGAACTTCGTGCTGGAGCAGGTGAGGTGGAGGAACGGCAGTCATCGCGCGGAACGGCGGAACGTCCTTCAGCCCGATTCGCCGCGATCGCGGCCTTTCCCGACGGAAGCGCGCAAGGTGTGCCAGGCCGCCGAGACGAGCGCGACGCAGCCGACGGTGAACAGCGCGATCTTGAGCGCTGGACCGATGTCCCGATCGGTCGGGATACGTGTCAACCCGATGACGACCCCCGTGGCTCCGAACAGCTTCAGCCATGCCGACTGCGAGATGCCGCGAGGTCTTCTCATGGCTGGGCCTCCAGGGCGCGTGGGTCGTGTGCGGCGCATTGCGAATGCGGAAGGGTGTCCGCACGCCGGATGTCTGCGGACGCTCCAAGGGTCCATGCCGATGACGGCACCCTTCCGTACGGAGTGCGACCGTGGCAACACGTAAGACCACCCCGACGCCACGCGAGCTATCGGAATATATCGGGTGGCTGTGCGAGTCCCGATTCCCTTCACGGACAATGGCCCCGTGCGCTACTGCATCCTCGGTACGACCCAGGTACTTCGCGACGACGGCACGGCCGTCGCCCTCGGCGGGGCGCGGCTGCGCGCCCTGCTCACCGTGCTCGCCCTGAGCCCCGGCCGGGCGGTCCCGGTGGCGGTGCTCGTGGACGAGGTCTGGGACGGTGAGCCGCCCGCCGACGCGCCGGGCGCGGTCCAGGCGCTCGTGGGGCGGCTGCGCCGGGCGCTCGGCAGGGACGCCATCGACTCCGCCGAGAACGGCTACCGGCTCGCCGCCGACCCCGACGCGGTCGACCTGCACCGGTTCGAGCGGCTGGCCGGGGAAGGGGGCCGGGCGCTGGAGGCCGGTGACGGCGAGAAGGCGCTCGACGCGCTCGACGCCGCCCTCGCCCTGTGGCGCGGCCCCGCCCTCGCCGATCTGCCCGACCGCACCGCCGTCGCCGCCCGCTGGGAGGCCCGGCGGCTCGCGGCCCGCCGCGCCCGGGGCGGCGCCCACCTCGCGCTCGGCCGTGCCGAGGAGGCGCTGCCCGAACTGGTCGCGCTCTGCGCCGACCACCCGCTCGACGAACCGCTCCAGGCGCTCCGCATCCGCGCCCTGCACCACGCGGGCCGCACCGCCCAGGCCCTCGCCGCGTACGAGGAGGTGCGCACCCTGCTCGCCGCCCGGCTCGGCACCGACCCGGGCGCCGAACTGCGCGCGCTGCACACGGAGTTGCTGCACCACGGCAGTGCCCCGCCGGTCCGCCCGGTGGCGGGTGCCGCCCGCCCGGGACATGCCGGTGACCGCCCCGCCGACAAGGCCCGCCCGCTCGGCCCCGACGTCCGGACGCCCGCGAGCGGCGTCCCGGACGTCCGTACCCCCGCCGCCCCGGCCGCCCTGCCGCCGCTGCGTCCGCCGTCCGGCAACCTCAGGGCCCGGCTCACCAGTTTCGTCGGCCGCGAGGCGGACATCGCCACGCTGCGCGGGGACCTCGACCGGTCCCGGCTGGTGACGCTCCTCGGCCCCGGCGGCGCGGGCAAGACCCGGCTCTCGCAGGAGGCGGCCGAGACCGTCGCCGCCAACTGGCCGGACGGCGTGTGGATGGCCGAACTCGCCCCCGTGGACGATCCCGAGGCCGTGCCCGAGGCGGTGCTCTCCGCACTCGACGCGCGCGAGACCGTGCTGCGCGGTGCCGGTGCCGAGGAGATGCGCGTTGCCGAGGGAGGCACCGTGAGCCCCCTCGTACGCCTCACCGAGCACTGTGCGCGCCGCCGGATGCTCCTGCTGCTCGACAACTGCGAGCACGTCGTCGACGCCGCCGCCGCGCTCGCCGACCACCTCCTCGCCCGCTGCCCCGGTGTCACCGTCCTCGCGACGAGCCGCGAACCCCTCGGTGTACCCGGCGAGTTCGTCCGCCCGGTCGAACCCCTGCCGGACCCCACGGCGCTCCGCCTCTTCGAGGAGCGCGGCTACGCCGCCCGGCCCGGCTTCCGGAGCGACGCGGACCCGGCGACCGCCGAGGCCAGCGCCGAGATCTGCCGCCGCCTCGACGGACTGCCCCTCGCCATCGAACTCGCCGCCGCACGGCTGCGGATGCTCAGCCCCCGGCAGATCGCCGACCGGCTCGACGACCGCTTCCGGCTGCTCTCCAGCGGCAGCCGGACGCTGCTGCCGCGCCAGCAGACCCTGCGCGCCGTCGTCGACTGGTCCTGGGACCTGCTCGACACCGCCGAACGCGCCGTACTGCGCCGGATGTCGGTCTTCGCCGGCGGCTGCTCCCTCACGGCGGCGGAGGAGGTCTGCTCGCTGCGCGCGGGCGACGTCGGCGGCACCGGCGGTACCGGCGGTACCGGTGGTGAGGAGGAGGTGGACGTCCGCGACGTCGCCGTCCGCCTCGGCTCACTCGTCGACAAGTCCCTCGTCGTCGCCGAGGAGCCGGGCGACGGCGAGATGCGCTACCGGCTGCTGGAGACCGTGGGGGAGTACGCGTCCGAGCGCCTGGACGAGGCGGGCGAGCGCGCCGCCGTCGACCGGTCCCACCTCGTGTACTACCGCGAGCTGGCGCGTACCACCGGCCCCCGGCTGCGCGGCGCCGGACAGCGGGCGGCCCTGGACCTGTTCCGGCGCGAGTACGAGAACCTGCGTACCGCCTTCCGTCACGCGGCGGCCCTGGAGGACGAGCACGAGTGCCTCTGCATCATCCTGTCCATGGGCTCGTACTGGATGCTGCGCGATCTGCGCGACGAGGCCCGTCAGTGGGCCGACACGGCCGCGGCGCTGGGCCCCGACCCGTTCGCCCCGCCCGGCTCTCCGGCGCCCTCGCTGCACGAGCAGTGCACGGACAAGCCGCCGCCGATGGAGCCCGACCAGCTCCAGGAGGCCCGGCGCGGGGTACGGCTCATCCAGATCGCCAACATGGACCACGAGATGGACCTGTGGATGACCGAGGAGAGCATGGAGCGGCTCCGGATCATCGCCCGCACCTACCAGCCCGGCCAGCCGCAGATCTGCCGTTCGCCGGGATCGCTCTGGATCTTCGCCGTCATCCTCACCGGTGAGCGGCACGAACTCCGCGACGTGATGGACGAGACCGTGCGCACCTGCCGGGAGCACGGCTACACATGGGAGCTGGCGTCGGCGCTCCAGACGCGGGCCAACCTGCTCGCCAACCAGGCCGACACGACGGAGGTGGCCCGCGCCGACGCGGACGAGAGCCTGGAGATCTTCACGCGGCTGGGGGACGCGTGGGGTTCCGCCGAGGCACTGGCCTCGCGCGGCGAGGCCAACGAGCAGGCGGGCAGGTACCAGGAGGCCACCGAGGACTACCTCGCCGCCATGGAGTACGCCGAACAACTCGGCGCGCAGTCGCAGGTGGCCGTGTTGCGCACCCGGTACGCGAACATCCTCGCGGAGACCGGGCAGGAGGCGGAGGCGGAGGCCATCCTCCGCGAGGTCATCGGCCTGGACAGGACGGGCGTCGGGCACGAGGCCACGCCCTTCGCCCGGATGCACCTGGGCATGCTCCTCGGCCGCACCGGGCGCTTCGCCGAGGCGCGCGAGCAGATGGAGCTGCTGGCGGCGGAGTTCCACTCGCAGACGCTGGCCATCTTCGAGGGCTTCGTCGCGGGTGTGGTGGCCTGGCTGGACAACGAGGAGGGGCTGTACGCGCGCGCCCTCGACCAGGCGGTCAAGGCGGTGGAACGGGCGAACGACCGGCTGGCGCAGATGGTCGCGCCCCAGATGACCTCCATCCACCTGGTGACGGCGGCCTGGGCGATGGCGGGGCTCGGCACCGAGGAGAGCGCCATGGACGCCGCCCGGGTGCTCGGTACACAGGCCGGCCGTCTCTCTCCCCTCCACGTGCCCACCCGGGTGGAGAAGCAGAACCTGGCCAATGCCGAAAGAGCGGCGCGCGCGGTGATCGGGGACGCGGCCTTCGAAGCGGCATACGCGGAGGGCGGCGACCTCTCCCTGGAAGAGGCCACCGCCCTGGCGTCCGCGCACAACAACTGATCCCGCGCGTCCGCCGTACGCCCGGCTCCCGGACGGACGGCGGACGCGGGGCCCCGGCCGTCAGGTCGCCTTGCGGAACTTGGCGACGGCGAGCGGCGCCATCACGACGGTGATGATGCCGGCCCACGCGAGGGTCACCCAGACCGAGTGGGCGATCGGGCCGCCCATCATCAGGCCGCGCGCCGCGTCGGCGAGGTTCGACAGCGGGTTGTACTCGGTGAACGTCTGGAGCCAGCCCGGCATCGTCTGGGTCGGCGCGAAGATGGAGGATCCGAACTGCAGGGGCATCAGCACCAGCATTCCCGTCGCCTGGACCGCCTGGGCCGTCTTCATGGCCAGCCCGAGCAGGATGAAGATCCACATGATGGCGGCGCCGAACACCGCCGAGAGCGCGACGGCTTCGAGCAGACCGAGGAACGAGGTCTGGATCTCCATGCCGAGCGCGAAACCCATCGCCAGCAGGATGATGGTGGCGACCATCATCCGGCCCAGCTCCACCACGATCTTCGCGATCAGCACCGAGGACCGGGCGATCGGCATCGTGCGGAACCGGTCCATGACGCCCTTGCGGAAGTCGTCGTTGACCCCGGTGCCCACGGCGGAGGCGATGTTCATCCCCATCATGGCCATCAGGCCGGGGATCAGGTAGTTGAGGTACTCCTCCCGGCCGCCGCCGAGCGAGCCGCCGACCGAGCCGCCGAACACGTACGTGAAGAGCAGCGTGAAGATCACCGGCATCAGGAGCGCGTCGAACATCGACTCCGGATCCTTCTTGATCTGGAGCAGGTTGCGCCGGGTCAGCGCCCCGATGTGGCGCAGGTTGGCGCGCAGCCCGATCCTTCCCTCGTCGCTCGGGGGCCGGACCGGCACCCGGTCGGTGGGGGACTTCGTCAGCGTGGTCGTGCTCATGCGGCGACCTCCTCGTCGGTCGGGGCGGCGGCGTCCGTGGTCTTGCCGCCGGTGATGGCGAGGAAGACCTCGTCCAGGCTGGGCAGTGCGGTGGCGACGTGGGCGAGGGAGAAGCCCCGGGTGCCCAGCAGGCCGATGACGGCGGTCAGCTGCTCGTCGCTCAGGATCGGTACGTACAGCAGGCCCTCGTCCGGGACCGCCTGCGCGCCGGAGACCCCGTCGAGGCCGGTCTCGTGGAGGGCGCGGGCCATCGCCGGCAGGTCGGCCGGGTCGGACGGGCGGATCTGGAGGGTCCGCCCGCCGACCTTCGCCTTCAGCTCGTCGACGCCGCCGCGCGCGATGATGCGGCCCTTGTCGATCACCGTCAGCTCGCTGGCGAGCTGCTCGGCCTCTTCCATGTACTGGGTGGTGAGCAGCACGGTCGCCCCCTCGGCGACCATCCGCTGCACCTCGTCCCAGACCTCGTTGCGGGTACGGGGGTCGAGTCCCGTCGTCGGCTCGTCCAAGTAGAGGACGGCCGGGCGGCCGATCATGGAGGCGGCCAGGTCGAGCCGGCGCCGCATGCCGCCGGAGTAGTCCATCGCGGGGCGGCGGGCCGCCTCGGTGAGCGAGAACCGCTCCAGGAGCTCGTCGGCGCGGCTGCGGGCCTCCTTGCGGGACAGGTCGAGGAGCCGGCCGATCATGTAGAGGTTCTCCCAGCCGGAGAGCTTCTCGTCGACGGAGGCGTACTGCCCGGTCAGGCCGATGGTGCGGCGCAGCTGCCGGGGCTGCTTGACCACGTCGTAGCCGGCGACCGTCGCGTAACCCGCGTCCGGCACGATGAGCGTGGAGAGGGCGCGTACGAGCGTCGTCTTGCCCGCGCCGTTCGGGCCGAGCACACCGAGCACGGTGCCCTCGCGCACATCGAGGTCGACACCGTCGAGTGCCTTGGTGGTGCCGTAGTGCTTCACCAGCCCCCGTACTTCGATGGCGATTCCGCGCCCGGGGTTCATGTCGTTTCGCGTCATGTCCACCATGGGACCAGACCCGACCGACAGCTCACCGATATATCGCCGACAGCGGATGCGGGGGACGGATTCCGGGTGTCGATTCGCTGCCGGTGCGCCGACGGACCGCCGACGGACCGCCGACAGCGGACAGCCGGTGGCCGACGGACGCCGACAGGTGTCGATAGCCGATAGCCGATAGCCGACAGGTGCTGACAGCCGACCGGCGGGCCGTCGCCGACAGCCGCGCGCCGGGCATGCGCCGGACGGGCGTCAGCCCGCCGATGGGGGAAGTCGGCGGGCTGACGGTGGTGCCGGAGGTGGCTGTGTGGCCGGCGCGGCGGGTGTGACCCGTACGGCCGGGGGGTGGGGCAGGGCGGCATGGGGCGGGACCCGCACGTACCGTCCGCGGGGGCGGCACGGGGGCGGGGCCCGCCCGTACCGTCAGTGGAAGGTGTGCTCCGGCGCCGGGAAGGCGCCGCCGACGACCTCGCCCGCGAACTCCTTCGCCGCGTCACCCAGGACCTGGCGCAGGTTCGCGTACTGCTTCGTGAAGCGCGGCACCTTGCCGCCCGTCAGTCCGACCATGTCGGTGTAGACGAGCACCTGGGCGTCGGTCTCGTTGCCGGCGCCGATCCCGACGGTCGGGATGTGCAGGGTGCGGGTGACCTCGGCGGCCAGCTCGGCGGGGACCAGCTCCAGGACGACCGCGAACGCTCCCGCGTCCTGTACGGCCTTGGCGTCCCGCAGCAGCTGCTGCGCGGCCTCCTCGCCGCGCCCCTGCACCCGGTACCCCATGGAGTTGACCGACTGCGGGGTGAGGCCGATGTGGCCCATGACCGGGATGCCGGACTCGACCAGCAGCCGGATCTGTTCGTGGCTGCGTTCGCCGCCCTCCAGCTTCACGGCGCCGACCCCGGCCTCCTTGACCAGTCGGGTCGCGCTGCGGAGCGCCTGGACGGGGCCCTCCTGGTACGAGCCGAAGGGCAGGTCGCCGACGACGAGGGCACGCTTGGTGCCCCGTACGACGGCGGCCGACAGCATGGTGATCTCGTCCATCGTGACGGGCACGGTGGTGTCGTAGCCGAGGTGGCAGTTCCCCATGGAGTCGCCGACGAGCAGCACCGGGATGCCGGCCTCGTCGAAGACGGACGCGGTCATCGCGTCGTAGGCGGTCAGCATGGGCCACTTCTCGCCGCGCGCGGTGGCGGCGGCGATGTCGTGGACGGTGATGCGGCGGGTGCTCTTGCCTCCGTACAGCGCCTTGCTGCTGTCGGTGGGGGAGGGCCCGGCAGGGGGGTGGGCAGACTGATTCTGCGCAGCGTTGAGCGACATGGCCAACGGCTCCTTCGTCATCTCGAGGCGCCCTGACGGCGTCCCCGGATCCCTTCCATGGTGGCATCCCCCGGTGGTGCGCGGGAAGTGGGCCCGCGGGTCGCCTTCCGCCGGATCGTCGGGAGGGCCTCGGGAGGGCCGGGCGTCGGGAGTGCCTCGCGGGCGTCCGGAGGAGGGCCGGGCGGCGGGAAGGGTAAAGACTTTACAATACGAGACGGTCTCGTATCGAAATGACGCTAGGCTCTCGGTCATGTCCATACCGTCCGGCGCGCCTGCCGCCGTGTCCCGTGTCCCGGAGGCGGTCCACCGCCGCCGTTGGGCCATTCTCGCCGTGCTCATGTTCAGCCTGCTCATCGTGGTGCTGGACAACTCGATCCTGAACGTCGCGGTCAAGACGATCGCCAGTCCCGCGCCGGACGGGATCGGCGCCACCCAGAGCGAGCTGGAGTGGGCGATCAACTCCTACACGCTCGTCTTCGCCGGTCTGCTCTTCACCGCCGGTCTGCTCGGCGACCGCCTCGGCCGCAAGCGGGTGCTGCTCTGCGGCATCACCGTCTTCGTCGTCGGCTCCGCGCTCGCCGCCTTCTCCGACACGCCCGGGCAGCTCATCTCCTGGCGTGCGGTGATGGGTCTCGGTGCCGCCTTCGTGATGCCGGCCACCCTCGCCATCCTGATGAACGTCTTCGAGCCCGCCGAACAGCCCAAGGCCATCGGCATCTGGGCCGGCGGCGTCGGCCTGGGCATCGCCATCGGCCCGATCACCGGCGGACTCCTGCTGGAGCACTTCTGGTGGGGCTCGATCTTCCTCGTCAACGTGCCCGTGGGCCTCGTCGCCCTGGTCGCGATGGTGATCCTCGTACCGGACTCGCGCGACCCCAAGCCCGGCCGGCTCGACCCGGTGGGCGTCGTCCTGTCCGTCGTGGGCCTCGTCCTGCTCGTCTACGGCATCATCCGGGGCGGCGAACTCGCCGACTTCACCGACGTCACCGTGCTCGCCCCGGTCCTCGGCGGCGTGGCCGTCCTGATCGCCTTCGTCCTGTACGAGAAGCGCGTCGCGCACCCCGCGCTCGACGTCTCGCACTTCAAGAAGCCGGCGTTCTCCGCAGCCGTCTCCGCCATCGCGCTGGTCTTCTTCGCGCTGATGGGCGTCACCTTCTTCTCCGCCTTCTACCTCCAGAGCGTGCGCGGTTACACCGCGCTCCAGTCCGGCCTGCTGGTCCTGCCGCTCGCCGCCGCGCAGATGATCTTCTCGCCGCGCGCCCGGATCGTCGTCCAGCGCTTCGGCGTCCGAGCGGTCTGCACCGTGGGCCTGATCCTGGTCGCCGGCGGGCTCGCCGCCTTCGCGGCCTTCGACGCCGACACGCCCGTCTGGGTGCTCTGCGTGGTCTTCTTCGTCCAGGGCACCGGAATGGCGCACATCATGCCGCCGGTCACCGTCGCCATCATGCAGACGCTGCCCCGCGAGAAGGCCGGTGCGGGTTCCGCCATCAACAACACCTTCCGCCAGGTCGGCGGGGCGCTCGGCATCGCCGTGCTCGGCTCGGTGCTCTCCACCGTCTACCGGGGTGACATCGAGGGCCACCTCTCGGCCGTACCGGCCGGAGCCCGGGACGTCGCCGGAGAGTCGATCGAGGCCACGCTCGGCGTCGCCGCGAAGCTCGGCCCGGCCGGCAAGCCGCTCGCGGTGGCCGCCTCCGACGCCTTCATCGGCGCCATGCACGTCGCCGCCCTCGGCTCCGCCGCCATCGCACTGGTCGGCGCCGTGGTCGTCGCGCTGTTCCTGCCCGGAAAGTCCGCCGCCGGCCCCCGGCCGCAGGCCCCCGAGCAGCCCACGCCGGTCCCGGCCGAACAGGGCACCAAGGGCTGAGCCCTCCCGCGCCCCGGCCCGGGCCCCGACCGGCGTACGCCAGGGGGCCCGGGCCTTCGCGGCGGTCCGGACCCGGCCGGGCCGGGGCCCGGCGGGAAGGCGGGCCTCCGGTCGGCGAGAATCGTTCCAGCGGTCGTACGGGCGAGGAGAGGCGGAATCAGGTGCGCGAGCAGAGCCTGGAGCACGGTCGGGAACCAGGCCCGGAGCGGGGCTCGGCACCAGGTCCGCAAGCGAGTCCGGGGCAGGGCCAGGAGCCGGGTCCGGAGTCCGGCGCGCAGCCGAGTCCGGAGCCCGGTCCGGAATCCGGCCCGGAGGAGGACCCGGCGCACGAGCCGGAGCACTCCCGGGCGCACGACCACGACCGGGGTCCGGGCCGCCCCCGCAGCGCCGCCGCCGAGCGGGCCATCCTGGACGCCGTCATCGCCCTCCTGGAGGCCGGTGAGCCTCTCGCCGGACTCTCCATCGAACGCATCGCCCGTACCGCCAAGGTCGGCAAGGCCACCATCTACCGCCGCTGGCACGGCAAGGAGGAGCTCTTCCTCGACGTGCTCCGCGACATGGAAGCGCCCGACCCCGTCGTCTCCGGCACCGCCGGACTCGCCGACCTGCGCCTGCTCCTGGAGTCCCAGCGCGTCCGGGGGCTGGCGCAGCGCTCGTCGGTTCTGCTGCACAACGTGTTCGTGCAGATGAAGAGCCACCCCCGGCTCTGGGCCGAGTACCAGGACACCGTCATCGCGCCCCGCCGGACCGCGATGGTCGACGCGGTCCGCCGCGCAGTCGCCGCGGGCGAGCTGCGGGACGACCTCGACGTCGAGCTGATGGACGACCTGCTCATCGGCGCGATGCTCGTACGGACACTGCACCGCCGCGACGCGCCGCTGCCGGAGGACCTGGTCGACCGGGTCATCGACGCCCTGATGCAGGGCCTCGCCCCGGCGCCCCGCCCCGCCGACGCGTCCGGCCCCGCCGACGCGTCCGGTCCCGGCGGCGCGCCGGGCGACTCCGGCCGGCACTGACCCGTACCGCCCGCCGCCACCGGGCCCCGCCGCCACCGCCCCGGGCGCCGCCGGAGGAGAGCGCCGACGCGCCGGACCGGCCCGGCCGGAAATGAGGGGTCGGTCACAGGACCGGACCGGTCCGGCACAAAGCGGAACCCATGGCCCCGTTCCGGTCGTCCTCTTCTCCGTGCCGCCGACACCGGCGGAGGGAAAACGGTCGCCGATCCCCTAGGGTCGAGAGCGCGGCGACATGCAGGGCAACGCAGTGAGGAAGCGCGATGGTGCAGGCGTACGGAGCGGACACCGGCAACGACAACGCGGAGCCGCCGCGCGCCGGCTCCCGCTTCCGGGCCGGTCTGGCCCGGTTGAAGGCGGACCGGGGCATCTGGCGGCGCGGCATCCTGCTTGCCGTCTGCTCGGTCCTGGTGACGCTGGTGATGGTCTTCCACGCGGAGATCCCCAACCGGCTCGGCAACCTCGGCAGCCTCACCGAGACGTTCCTGCCGTGGATCGGGGTCCTCCTCCCCGTCCTGCTGATCCTCGGCCTCCTGCGGCGCTCCGCCACGGCGCTCATCGCCCTGCTGCTGCCCCTGGTGGTGTGGCTGAATCTCTTCGGCGGGCTGCTGCTCGACGACAAGTCGGGCCCCGGCGGCGACCTCACCGTCGCCACGCACAACGTGAACGCCGGCAACCCCGACCCGGCCGGCACCGCGCAACAGGTCGCCGGCTCCGGCGCGGACGTGGTGGCCCTCCAGGAACTCCCGAGCAGCCAGGTCGCCGCGTACGAGAAGGCGCTCGACGCGCCCTACCCGTACCACTCGGTCCAGGGCACCGTCGGCCTCTGGAGCAAGTACCCGCTCAGCAACACCCGCCCCGTGGACATCAAGATGGGCTGGGTCCGGGCCATGCGCTCCACCGTCACCGCCCCCGGCGGCAAGGTCGCCGTCTACGTCGCCCACCTGCCGTCCGTCCGCGTCAAGCTGCACGCCGGGTTCACCGCCAATCAGCGCGACAACAGCGCCGACGCCCTCGGCGAGGCCATCTCGGACGAGCCGCTGAGCAGGGTCGTCCTCCTCGGCGACCTCAACGGCACCATGAACGACCGCGCCCTGCGGGCCGTCACCTCGCAGATGCGGTCCACCCAGGGCGCCGCCGGCGACGGCTTCGGCTTCAGCTGGCCCGCCGCGTTCCCGATGGCCCGCATCGACCAGATCATGGTCCGGGGCGTGGAGCCGATGTCCTCGTGGACGCTCGCCGCGACCGACAGCGACCACCTGCCGATCGCCGCCCGCGTCCAGCTCTGACCGGGCCCCGTACGCGCGGGGAGGGGTGAGCGGCGTCGGGCGGCGGCCCACCGGCCGGCACGCGGCCGGCACGCGGCCGGCACTCGGCCGACGCCCGGGCCGGACTCCGCCGAAACGACCCGTTCACCTCCAGGAACAGATTGTCTGCCACACTTTGTTCAGGTTGCTGACCTGAGCATGCCTGGCAGAGCCGCCGGAGCACCGCCGCCCGTCCTTCGACCTCCGCCCGTCCCCTCCCCGCCCGGTCCGCGCGCACGTCCGCGCGGCCGACCGCTGCGCCACGTCCCCGTACGGTCGTACCGTCCGCCCCCGGACCCGGGCGCGCGCCCTCCTGCTGAAAGGTTCCTTTCCCATGCCTCTGGCCTTGCTCGCCCTGGCGGTGAGCGCCTTCGGCATAGGCACCACCGAGTTCGTGATGATGGGGCTGCTGCCCAATGTCGCGGACGACCTGGGTACCTCGGTACCCACCGCCGGTTACCTCGTCTCCGCCTATGCGATCGGCGTCGTGCTCGGTGCCCCGCTGCTCACCGCCCTCGGCTCCCGCATCCCGCGCAAGCGGATGCTCCTGCTGCTGATGTCGCTCTTCGTCCTCGGCAACGCCGCCTCCGCCTTCGCCCCCGGCTTCGGCTGGCTCGTCGCGGGCCGCCTGATCGCGGGCCTGCCGCACGGCGCGTTCTTCGGCGTCGGCGCGGTCGTCGCCGCCCGCCTGGTCCCGGAGGGCCGTCAGGCGCGGGCCGTCGCACGCATGTTCCTCGGCCTGACGGTGGCCAACATCGTCGGCGTACCGGCGGCGACCCTGCTCGGCCAGCACCTCGGCTGGCGGGCGACGTTCGTCGTGGTGGCCGTGATCGGGCTGCTCTCCCTGGCCGCCCTGGCCCGGCTGATCCCGCGGATCCCGGTCGCCGAGCACCAGGACGTACGCCACGAACTGCGGGCGCTCGGCAACCGCCAGGTGATCCTCGGCCTGCTCACCGCCGTCTTCGGCTTCGGCGGCGTGTTCGCCGTGTACTCGTACCTCTCGTCCATGACCACCGAGGCGATGGGCTTCGGCGAGTCCTCGGTCACCCTCGTGCTGGCGCTGTTCGGCATCGGCATGACCCTCGGCGCGCTCGCCGCCGGACCGCTCACCGACCGGGCGCTGCGGCCGACGCTCTTCGGCTCCCTGGGCGCGCTCACCGTCGTCCTGCTGGTCTTCCCGCTCACCGTGCACGTGCAGTGGCTGGCGCTGGTGATGGTGGTCCTGCTCGGAGCGGTCGGCTTCATGACGACGACTCCGCTCCAGATGCTGGTGATGCGCAAGGCGAAGGACGCCCCCACCCTGGCCTCCGCCTCCAACCACTCGGCCTTCAACCTGGCCAACGCGGGCGGCGCCTGGCTCGGCGGCGCGGCCATCTCGGCGGGCTGGGGCTGGACCTCGCCCGCCCCGGTCGGCGCGGCCCTCGCCGTCGTGGGCCTCGGCATCGCGGTCACCGCGACCGTCCTGGACCGCGACCGCGACCCGTCGCGCGTCGTGGCCGGGCGTACCGAGGGGACCGGCACGGTGGCGGACGCGGACAGCCGCCCGACCGTACGGAGCGCGCCGGGGGAGTGAGGCAGCGCCCCGCCGTCGCACCGGAACGGGCCGGACCGCGTCGCTCACGCGGTCCGGCCCGTTCCGGTGTCCGTGCCCTACGGAAGGTCCTTCGCGGGTGACTCGCGCCACTGGTTCGTGACCGGCAGCCGCCGGTCCTTGCCGAACCCCTTCGGGGAGATCTTCGTGCCCGGCGGGTACTGCCGCCGCTTGTACTCGGCGGTGTCGACCAGCCGCAGCGTCCGGACCACCAGCTCCTCGTCGAAGCCCGCCGCGACGATCGCGTCCCGGCCCTGGTCCCGGTCGACGTACAGCTCCAGAATCCGGTCCAGCACCTCGTAGTCCGGCAGCGAGTCGGTGTCCACCTGCCCCGGCCGCAGCTCGGCGCTGGGCGGCTTGGTGATCGACGCCTCCGGGATCGGCGGGATCTGCCCGCGCTCCTCGGCGGCCCGGTTGCGCCACCTCGCCAGCCGGAAGACCGACGTCTTGTAGACGTCCTTGATCGGCCCGTACGCCCCCACCGAGTCCCCGTACAACGTCGAATAGCCCACCGCCAGCTCCGACTTGTTGCCCGGCGCGAGCACGATCCGGCCCTCCTGGTTGGAGAGCGCCATCAGCGTGGTGCCGCGCAGCCGCGACTGGAGGTTCTCCTCGGCGAGCCCGGTGAGCTCCAGCGACCCCATGAACGCGTCGAACGTCGGCTCGATCGGTACGGTGCGGTAGTTCAGCCCGGTACGCCGGGCCAGCTCGGCCGCGTCGTACCGGGAGTGGTCCGATGAGTACTTCGACGGCATCGAGACGCCGTAGACGTGTCCCGCCCCCAGCGCGTCGCAGGCGAGGGCCGCGACGAGCGCCGAGTCGATGCCGCCGGAGAGCCCGACCAGCACACTGCTGAAACCGTTCTTCGCGACGTACGCGCGCAAGCCCACGACCAGCGCGGAGTACAGCTCCTCGTCGTCGTCGAGCCGCTCGGCGTACCCGCCCGCCAGCTCGGGGACGTACGCCGGGAGGGGTTCCGCGGAGAGGACGACGTGGTCGATGCGGAGCCCGTCGTTCACCTCGCCGGACGGCGGCTCGGCCGCCGCGGCCGGCAGTTCGAGGTCAAGGATCACGCTGCCCTCCGCGAACTGCGGTGCGCGGGCGATCACTTCGCCCTCCGCGTCCACCACGAGGGAGTCGCCGTCGAAGACCAGCTCGTCCTGGCCGCCGATCATCGCCAGATACGCGGTGGTGCACCCGGCCTCCCGGGCCCGCCTGCGGACCAGTTCGAGGCGGGTGTCGTCCTTGTCCCGCTCGTACGGGGAGGCGTTGATCGAGAGCAGCAGCCCGGCCCCCGCCGCGCGGGCCGCCGGGACGCGCCCGCCGTCCTGCCAGAGGTCCTCGCAGATGGCGAGCGCCACATCGATGCCGTGCACCCGCACGATCGGCATCGAGTCGCCCGGCACGAAGTACCGGAACTCGTCGAACACCCCGTAGTTGGGCAGGTGGTGCTTGGCGAAGTTCAGCGCGATCCGCCCCCGGTGCAGCACCGCCGCCGCGTTGCGCGGAGCACCGGCAGGCTGGCCGTACCGGGGAGCGGCGTGCTCGGAGCGGTCGAGATGGCCGACGACCACCGGCAGTTCGCCGAACCCCTCCGCGTCGAGCCGGGCGGCGAGCGCGCGCAGCGCCGACCGCGAGGCCTCGACGAAGGACGACCGCAGGGCCAGGTCCTCCACGGGATAGCCGGTCAGCACCATCTCGGGGAACGCCACGAGGTGGGCACCCAGCTCGGCGGCGTGCCGGGTCCAGCGGACGATCGCCTCGGCGTTGCCGGTGAGATCGCCGACCGTCGAGTCGATCTGGTTGAGTGCGAGGCGTAGTTGAGGCACGCCCGCAGTGTAATCGTCTTACTGACGCGATGTCCTGGAGAGCGCTGATTCCGGCCCCGCGCGCTGGAGTTGGTCGGCGTCGGGCCGGGGTTGGTCGGATCCGCGCCGGGGTTGGCCTGCGCCGCGCTGGTGCTGGTCAGCCCCGCGCGTACACCTGCCCCGCCCAGTCGGCGATCTGGTCCTCGCTGAGGTGCTGCGCCAGATCGGCCTCGCTGATCATGCCGACCAGCTTCTTGTTCTCGACCACCGGGAGCCGCCGGATGCGGTGGGACTGCATCTCCTCCAGCACCGCGTCCACCCCGGCGCCGGAGTCGATCCAGCGCGGGGTCCCGTGGCAGAGGTCGCCCGCCGTCACCTCCGACGGATCGTGGCCGCTCGCCACGCAGGCGACCACGATGTCCCGGTCGGTGATGATCCCGACCATCCGGTCCTCGGCGCCCTCGGCCGAGACGGGCAGCGAGCCCACCCCGTGGTCGCGCATCATCTGGGCGGCGCGGTCGAGCGTCTCGTGCGCCGGAATCCAGGTGGCGCCGGGATGCATGATGTCCTTCGCCGTGGTCATGGGGTTCCTCCTGCGTACCGATCCGTGCCTGAGCACACCCCCGTACGGCCCCGAGTCCATCCTCCATCGTCCTCGGGGGCATGCCCCACCGCTGACCGATATCACCCATTCGAGTGAGTGCGGAACGTCGTGCGCCCCTCACTCGTCCGTGGGCGCGGGGCCGTACGGGCGAGTGAGGGGCGGGGGTGTGGCAGACGCGGGTGGGGGAGACATGGGTGCGGCAGACATTCAGCCGCGGGGGTGCGCCCCCCGTTCGGCCAGCAGCTGCGCCATCAGGTCCAGCTCGGCCTGCTGGGCGTCCACCATGCCCTGCGCGAGCCGCCGCTCGGCCGGTACCGCGCACCGTTCCGCGCAGGCCCGGGCCATGGCGATGCCGCCCTTGTGGTGGTCGGTCATCAGCTGGAGGAACAGCACCTCGGCGGCCCGTCCCCGCGCGGCCCCGAGCTGCTTGAGCTCGGCGCGGGTGGCCATGCCGGCCATCCGCGTACCGGCCCCGGCGCGGGCCGCGCCCTGTCCCATGCCGTCCGCCCCGGCCATGTCGTCCGGGTGGTCCATGCCGGCCATGCCCTCCGTGTCCTCCATGCCGGCCATCCCGGCCATGTCGGCCATGTCGTGGTCCGTGCCGGCCACCCGCTCCGTCCCGCCCGACGAGGGCTGGGCGTCCTGGCCGCCCATCCACGCCATGGACCGTCCGGGCGGGGCGATCTTCGGCAGCCCCCACAGGTCGAGCCAGCCCAGCAGCATCCCGCGCTGGTTGGACTGGGTGTGGGCGATGTCGTACGCGAGGCGGCGCACGTCCTCGTCGCGCGTACCGTCCCGCACCACGAACGACATCTCCACCGCCTGCTGATGGTGGACGGCCATGTCCTGTGCGAACCCCGCGTCCGCCGAGTCGACGGCAGGAAGCCCCTGCCCGGGGCCGGACCCCTGCCCGTACCCCGCGGCGTACGCCTGCGTCCGCTCCTCGCCGCGCTCCCGCGCACCGTCGGAGCGGGCGGTCACGAGCGCCGCCGTACCGCCTCCGACCAGCATCGCGAGCACCAGCACTCCGGCCGCTACCCAGCGCGGGCGCGCCGTACGCGCCGTACCGCCGGTCATCGGGGAGCCGCCAGACCGCCCGTGCACGGCGCGCCGGGCTCCGGGGTCTGCGGGCCCTGGACGTACGCGGCGAGGAACTGGCCCACCCGCGCGTCGTCCGGACCGTCCACTGTGAGCTGCTTCCCCCAGGCGCTGAGCGTGAGGGCGCCCGACTGGCCGGGATAGGGGCTGAGCAGCGTGAACGAGGTCGCCCTGACCCGGGCGGCGAGCGCGCGCACCGCGTCGGTGGACGCGCTGCCGTTGTACGTGATCCACACCGCGCCGTGTTCCAGGGAGTGGACGGCGTTCACGTCCGCGAGCGGTGTTTTGTATACGTCGCCGTCGCAGTTCATCCAGGTCGGGTCGTGGTCCCCGCCCACCGGAGGCGTCATCGGGTAGTGGACCTCGTGGGTCACGTGGTTGCGGGTCAGTTTGCTCGCGTCCCAGGACTTCACGCCCGGAATCGCCGGTACCGCCGCCGCGTCGGCCGCCCGCGAGGGCTCCGTACCGCCCGGCTTGGAGTCCTCGGCCGCGGTGGTCATCAGATCCGCCCGCGAGGCCGGGCCGTCCAGCACCCCGGAGCCGCCGAACCCCACCAGACCTGCGACGACGGCCACACCGGCCGCTATGGCCAGGACCCTGCCGCGCACCGTGCGGCGCCGCTGGGGGAGCGGGGCCGGGGGCGTCGGAACCTGGGGAGGCGGCGGGGAAAGGCTCATGGTGTCGAGTCCTTCTGGGAGGAGCCGGGAGGGAGCGAACGAGTCGCGGGAACCCCTGTGCGAGAGTCGGTTGCGCGTGCGCCCGTGCCCCAGCACATGGGGGCCGCCGATCGTAGTGGGTGGCCGCGTGCTCTCTCTCACACCGTGTGCGTAATCTGGGTGAAATCCCGGGTCGTGATACTGGAGTGACTCCCCTATCCCGGGCGGTGGTGCGCGGACCGTCTGAACTGCAAGGATGTGGCTATGGACAAGCAGCAGGAATTCGTCCTCAGGACGCTTGAGGAACGTGACATCCGGTTCGTACGACTGTGGTTCACCGATGTCCTCGGGTTCCTCAAGTCCGTCGCCGTGGCTCCGGCCGAGCTGGAACAGGCCTTCGACGAGGGCATCGGCTTCGACGGTTCGGCGATCGAGGGCTTCGCCCGCGTCTACGAATCGGACATGATCGCCAAGCCGGACCCGGGCACCTTCCAGATCCTGCCCTGGCGCGCGGAGGCCCCCGGCACCGCCCGCATGTTCTGCGACATCCTGATGCCGGACGGATCGCCGTCCTTCGCGGACCCCCGTTTCGTCCTCAAGCGCATCCTCGCCAAGACGTCCGACCTCGGGTTCACCTTCTACACCCACCCCGAGATCGAGTTCTTCCTGCTGAAGGACAAGCCGGTCGACGGCACCCGGCCCACCCCGGCCGACAGCTCCGGCTACTTCGACCACACCCCGCAGAACGTCGGCATGGACTTCCGCCGCCAGGCGATCACCATGCTCGAATCGATGGGCATCTCGGTCGAGTTCAGCCACCACGAGGGCGCCCCCGGCCAGCAGGAGATCGACCTGCGGTACGCCGACGCCCTCTCCACTGCCGACAACATCATGACGTTCCGCCTCGTCATGAAGCAGGTCGCGCTGGAGCAGGGCGTGCAGGCCACCTTCATGCCGAAGCCGTTCTCGGAGTACCCGGGTTCGGGCATGCACACCCACCTCTCCCTCTTCGAGGGCGACCGCAACGCCTTCTACGAGTCCGGCGCCGAGTACCAGCTCTCCAAGGTCGGCCGCTCCTTCATCGCCGGCCTGCTCCGCCACGCCGCCGAGATCTCCGCCGTCACCAACCAGTGGGTCAACTCCTACAAGCGCATCTGGGGCGGCTCCGCCCGCAGCGCCGGCGCCGGCGGCGAAGCCCCCTCGTACATCTGCTGGGGCCACAACAACCGCTCCGCGCTCATCCGCGTCCCGATGTACAAGCCCGGCAAGAACGGCTCCGCGCGCGTCGAGGTCCGCTCCATCGACTCCGGCGCCAACCCCTACCTCACCTACGCGGTCCTCCTCGCGGCGGGCCTCAAGGGCATCGAGGAAGGCTACGAACTCCCGGCCGGCGCCGACGACGACGTCTGGGCCCTCTCCGACTCCGAGCGCCGCGCGATGGGCATCGAGCCCCTCCCGCAGAACCTCGGCGAGGCCATCTCCCTGATGGAGAAGAGCGAACTCGTCGCGGAGACGCTGGGCGAGCACGTCTTCGACTTCTTCCTCCGCAACAAGAAGCGCGAGTGGGAGGAGTACCGCAGCGAGGTCACCGCGTTCGAGCGGAAGGCGCTGCTGCCGGTGCTGTAACCGCAGGTCAGCGCCCCGAGGCGCGTGTACACGACTTTGGGCCGACGGTGTCGCACCGTCGGCCCGAAGCCGTTCTAGGGACTGTTTCTCGGATCTCCTGACGTGGGTTGGGTGTTGGGTCCAGGGTGGCTGTATGGGCCGTGGGGATCTGACGAATGCGGAGTGGGATCGGCTGGAGTCGTTCCTGCCGAGAGGTGGCACGCGTGGAGGTCGCTGGAGCGATCACCGCAGGGTGATCAACGGGGTTCTGTACCGGGTGCGCACGGGTGTGCAGTGGCGGGATCTGCCGGAGCGGTTCGGGCCGTGGGAGACGGTCTACAAGCGTCATCGCCGCTGGTCGGCGGATGGAACGTGGCAGATGTTGCTCTCGAAGGTCCAGGCCGCCGAGGACGCGGTCGGCCGGATCGACTGGGACGTGTCGGTGGACTCCACCGTGGTGCGGGCCCACCAGCACGCCGCCGGCGCGAGAAACGCGCCCCCGCCCGCGGTTCTTCAAAAGGGGGCCGGGCGAGGGACGAACCAGGTCGATCCGGTCTTGCGGAAACTAGTCTTCCGGCTGGAGGAGGTGGTCAGCTCGGCGAATGCCTGGGACGCTCCCGGGGCGGCTTCACCACTAAGATCCACCTCGCGGCCGACGGGCGATGCCGCCCCCTCGCCCTCGTCCTGACGCCCGGGCACTACGGAGACGGCCCACAGTTCGAGCCTGTGCTGGAGCTGATTTCCGTGCCCCGCGCCGGAGCCGGGCGACCGCGCACCCGCCCCGACCATGTCCTGGCGGACAAGGCCTACACGTCCCGCACGAACCGCCGCTACCTGCGGCGACGCGGAATCCGGCACACCATCCCCGAACGCCTTGACCAGCAAAGACATCGCAAGAACCGAGGCTCCCGAGGCGGCCGACCCACCGGCTTCGACTGCGAGCGCTACAAGAAGCGCAACACCGTCGAACGCACCATCAACCGCCTCGAGGGCTTCCGCGCCGTCGCCACCCGCTACGAGAAACGCGCCTACATCTACCTCGGGACCGTCACCCTCGCAGCCCTCACCATCTGGCTCCGAACATGATCCGAGAAACAGTCCCTAGGCGTCCTGGGCCGCCTGTGGGCCGCCCGCTGTCGCAGCGAGGGCCTCGTACATGCTGTCCACGGCCTTCCGGGTGCGGCCTTCACTGCTCGGCATGAGGTGCGTGTAGACCCGCAGCGTGAACCCTGGGTCGCTGTGGCCGAGGTACGTGCTCAGCGCCTTGATGTTCTCGCCGGCGTCCAGGAGCACGGACGCGATGGGCCTGTAGCGCTCCGGGAGGGCGGCCCGCACCGAGAACGTACGCGCAGATGTCCACGGGACCACTCGGTGCCTGGAGAGCTCTGGAGGACGCACAGAGCGGGCGTGGCAGGGGTTCTTCGGCAAGTGGCCATCGTCGACGGCGGCGTTGAGGACCGTGGAGACGCTGTTGTAGATCACGCGCCGATACGACGATGCGCCGACGGCTTGCAAGTTGTGGCCAGAAGTCGAGTTCGTCAGCGTGTCCACACCGATGACGTTTGATGACTATGTCGGTTCAATTGGCAACACCCAGCTGGTGGTCGACATGCTCGTGGGCGCGCAGCAGCGGATGCTGCTCTACCCCGACCAAGGCTTCATGGTTCGTCAGACTGTCCCTGGCGTGGTGGCCAGGGCGTACGCCCGTCTATGAGCGGGGTTCACGAGCCGACTCGTTCAGGAGGATGCGTGATTTATCCTCCAGCGAGCCAGATCCCAAGAAAGTATTCACTGTTCGATTAGTGACATTCCGTGTGGGCCGAATTAGCAGGAACGAGCGCAACCAACTTCGTTGGAAGCTTTATCGGCTTTGCGCTACCAAGCTCCAAAAGTAGCACCTGCCCTTCTGAGCTTCCTAGAGAAAGGTAGGCGCGTCGGGCATCTAGCAGTCCTCCCTCGGAGGGTATCTCTTTCAAAGGAGCAACAGGGATAACGCAGATCCATTCCGGTTTTACGCCAAAATACGGTGGAGCCGCAGTGCCTTGCTTTGCGGCTAGTGCAGTCTTTGAAGCTGCTTGTTCGGCTGACTCGGCTGACAAGAATCCACACCCGATCAGCAGGGCCGAAAGCAGGGCCGCGTAGAGCATCAGATTGAACTGGTCTCCCGTTCGTAGCAGGTGAAAATGGCGAGCAAATCCCCATACGGCAGGAACGATAAGCAACAAGGTTAGAGTAGAAAGCAGCTTGATCGCGGAGGCTACCTGCCAAATCCCGGCGACCTCTAGATCTGCGGCAGATACGGAAAGCCTTTCCGCGTACCAAGCATGAAGGACTGGCGCCGCTCCAACGAACGATGAAAGGAGCAGTGTGGCAGCCAGAGGTGCCGCCCAGGCGACCCATTCTCCCCATGTCCACTGCCTTGCAATAAGCCAAATGCCGTAGAGGATAAATGGCAACAAGGGGAGTGACATCTGCTGGATTGGTGAGAAGTTGCTTAAGTTAGCGAAAAATGATACCGCCAGCATGCTGAAGGTCCCAGTTAGGAGTAGTGCTGGTAGTGCTTTGTCTATTCCCTTACTATTTGAATCTGCGGAGGCGAAAAGCCCAAAGGTGGACCCGATCAGCGACAACATGGGAACAAGGTCGGGACGCCCCGCAATTGCTGCCGGAAGTATCCCCAGCATGAAACCCATTCCGACCATGAACGCCCGACCCCTAGGAAGTGACTCCCCCCAAATTGCGGTCGCACTCCAGGCTCCTCCGCGTACTGGGCGAATTGAGAAATCAGGAGAGTGGGAACCGTCTGGTGCGGAGCGTCGTGCCAGACGCAATGCTTCGCGGGGGTTCCCTGATACGTGAGGTCCGCTGTCGTAAAGTCCACGCGTCATCCGCAAGCGTTTGAAGGTGGATTGCGGGGGTCGAGCCATCGGGGAAGGCACCAACCGCCACTCGAATGGCGGCTTATGACTCGACTCAATTAAGTCTGAGCGCCTGACGTGCATTGTCAAACGATGTGCTTTGGCTGCTTCTTCAACGTGCCAGGCTGCCCCGGTTTCTGCCCGGTATGCAGCTCCATAAAGGCGCACTTCGATTCGGTAAATGCGAAGGGAAGGGTTGAGTTCGAGAGCGCCAGCCGTGGGGCCTTCGCCGGCAGGGTGATGATCAATAATGGGCCAGTCCTGTGCTTCGAATATCCTCTCAGCCTCGACCCAGTCTCGTGCGCTTCCCGCAACCTCCACCAATGCGAGCACTCGCTGGTCATAACGAATTCTATGCATTACTCACTCCCCTAAAATGCACTGCAGTTACGCATTGAATGCGTGTGTTATCTTCTGGTTGTCGAGTAGCTGCCTGCAGCCATTCGTCCAATGGGCATGGGAGTTGTTCAATCAGTTCTCGTTAACCACCTTTACGGTGAAGCAGCGGCATGAGAATTGCTTCGCTCCGATGCGCTCCACCCATTGACCGCACGAGTCACAGTGAACCTGGCTGTAGAACTCAAGGGCTGCGTATCCGAATGATTCGGCCTCGGCCCAAGTCAGGCTCTCTGCCCACTCGTTATAGTGTGCTCCAGCTGCATTGCGCAGGTGAACCCAGCGATCAACCCGTACCAAAACATCCGCGCACGAGGTCCGCTTTAGTTCCTTCATGATGCCAGGCCACATGTCGGCGAGAGTATAGGTATCACCACGCTTACGCTTCACGCTGGTTGGGATGGTCCAAGAAAGTCGATCACATATTTGTTCGACGAGTCGCCCCGCCACTCCGCATACAGCGAACGGGTCCGAAGAATCCATGGCCGCCCATAGGGAATCGGCGGCATCCGTACCGGCTGGAACGATGTCTGGGACAGCGCCGAAATTCCATTGCTTAATTTCGACTTCAATTCTTGGGTGACCGAATCGTTGGAATATGTCCCTAAGCTGATTTCGCCACAATCGGTCGTGTACTGTGACCAGGAGTTGCCAGTCCTTGAAATCCCGAACTACCAGCTCCATTAGTGCCACTCTGATGTTTGCGTCGACGCTCTGTAGGACGTCATCGAGTATTAGAACCTTGGCTTGCCCCTGTTCTCCTGCGGCGCGGGCCACCGCGAGGAAATAGAGCAGGGCTACTAGGTCCTGGTAGCCCTCGCTGAAAACCTTCTCGGGTGTAGTCGTAGTGGGCCGACCCACTAGAGTTATGCGTATCTCAAGTGAAACTACGCTTAGGGCGCCGAATTTGGGCTCGATTCGGCGGACGTGTGGAGCCCCTGTCACGGCGAGGAAGGCGGACGTCAGCCAATCGCCGACGCCGCTTAGGAGGGATTGCATGGCAAGGAGCCGCTCAGTTTTTTCTGAGGTTGGCAAGCTGAGCCGCTTGGCTAGTTGATTTAGTTGTTGTACTCGTTCCTTGTGTCTTGTGACTACTTCGACCTGTTCCTCCACCGCCCGCGGGAGGGAAACCTTAATTCGGTCGACCACGGGTATTCTCTTGTAGACGTCTGTCGCGATCATGTCTGCGATGTCGTTAGCGTCTCGAGGGGGAGGGGTGATACCTATCAGGGAAGCAAGATTTGCCGCCGCTTCTCTCATCAGCCTCTTGGCTTCATGACGCTCCTCTATCACCGCCTGTTGGTCCGTAGTGAGCGACTCCAGGGAAGATATCTCATCCCCTAGTGCGTGATCCATAAAAATCGATGCGCGCTTAATGGCAGGCGTATCTAGAAATCGAAGTATGTCGGCCCGCTTAAGACTCATTGGGACTCGGGAGAAAGCTTGTGGGACTGCATGGCCCGATATGTTGGCCCCGCCGTCCCCGAAACTCCCTCTCCGGCGCACTGACTGGCCGTCGGAGAGAGTCACTTCTACGGCACATCTTTTACCACTGGCAGCGAGATTTGCTAGAGATGGGGTGCTGCCGCCTCCGTATAGAGCCCTGTTGCGGCCGACTGTTTTTTGGCAAGCCCACTCAACGGCATCAACAATACTAGACTTTCCGGAACCATTATCCCCGAAGATCAGCGCCGAGCTTGGCTTTCCATTCGCGTGCATGAATGATACGTCGAGCGTTTCAGGGATTCCTCGAAACGCATCCAAGTGAACGCGTGAAATGCGAACCCGTGAACTTTTGTTGGACTCATCATTGGTCACTCCGGCCACCGTCCCCACGTCGGTATGCGCACGATTCGCTGCGCGCTCCGATTGTAGTCTGAGTACCTTGGCCACCTACCTGCTACGGCGTGGCAAAAAGCCGCTCATTGTGACCGATGAGGATGTGACCAGCCCATCGGGTCGCGAGTGTGGCGGCACACGGGCGTAGTGAACTGACCACTTGCGTCGTGTTCGTCGCAACTCACCTGGTGAGAGATCCTGTCGAACGTGGCCTAGTCGACCTCATCTGTGACGCTGCGAACTGGGCCGTCCCTGGGCCGTCTGGGGTCGGCCAGGGTAGACCAGTAACGACTAGTGACGCCTTGGTTTGCGCAGGCCGACGACTAGCTTCCGGGTGCCTCTGCAGGTGAGGCCGTCATGGCTTAACTTCCTCCGCAACAAGAAGCGCGAGTGGGAGGAGTACCGCAGCGAGGTCACCGCGTTCGAGCGGAAGGCGCTGCTGCCGGTGCTGTAGGAGCTGGGCTGGTCGAAGGTGTAGGCAGTACGACGACGCGGGCGGGTCGCGGTCCATTTCGGACGTGGCCCGCCCGTTGTCGTGACCAGCGTGGCCTTCGTGGCCGGCGTCATCGGCGTGCCGACGGGCGGGCCTTATCCGTGACCGCCGTTCCCGTCGCGCCCGGTGGGCCACCCGATGACGTCTTCCGCCCGGACATCGCGCAGCGCCGCTCCCTCGAACCGGGCGCCCGTGACGTTCGTCAGCCCGTGCGGGGGCGCACCCGTGTTCACGCTGCCGAACCTGGCGTCGGTCAGGTCGGTGTCGCGCAGGTCGGCACCCCGTAGATCACATCCAGCCAGGCTGACCCCGCGCAGTGAAGCCCCCCGCAGGTCCGCGTCGGTGAAGTCGCAGAACTTGAACGAGCATCCGTCCAGGTCGGCGTGGCGCAGATCGGTGCCTCTGAACGAGCAGCCGGTGAAACGCAGTTGCGAGGTGCGGGCCGAAGCGAGGTTCTGGCCGGCGAAGTCCTCGCGGCGCACGGACGCGTAGCGGTGGAGTGCGGCAAGTCGTTGTCTCGCGGTCGGTGCCGTGGTCATGTGCGCCAGGGTGTCAGCCGGGGCGGTGGCCGTCGCCCGGATTTCCGGCAGTGAGGTGTCCGTCGGCCGGCTGTTTCCCCGGCACCTGTACTCGCTCTGGCCGTCGGTGCGCTCGCGGGTACGCGCTCACGAAACCTTGTTTCACAAGATCCTCATATAATCCTCGCGATCTCCTCTAGTCTGGCCTCCGCAGTGGCGCGCGCGTCGTTCTCCGGCGCGCAACCAGGTCGGCATGCGCCGACGCATGGTCCTCGCCGGCTGCCGAGAACGAGAACCCAGGGGGGTGGCATGTCTCTTCGGTATGCGCCGAGATCGTCAGGATCGAACGGTGCCCAGGGCATGGGGAACAACATGAGGAAGGGCCGCCGGACCTACGGGGGCCTGGTGGTCGGGCTGGTGGCCCTCGCCGTGAGTCTCGCGGGGTGCTCGGACGGGGATCAGGACTCGGCTTCGGCGTCGGTGAGTACGCTCCCGACGGCTTCGGCCCCCGCGTCCCCGAGCGCGTCCGCTTCGGAGTCGCCGACCGCCACGGCTTCGCCGTCGCCGTCCGCGACTCCCTCCGAGAAGCCGGTCGTCAAGGCGGCGGTGGGCAGTTACGGCGGATGGAACCTCGCCCAGGCGGTGACGGACGCCCGCGCCCACCATGTCGCTTCGGTGACGTACTCCGACGCGAGCGAACTGCACCGTTCCGTGGTGCACACCTCCAACTGGAAGGTGTGCTCGCAGAGTCCGTCCGCGGGCACGTACAGCACGTCCACGAAGGTCGCCTTCAAGATCGTGGGCGTGAGCGAGTCCTGCTCGAACCCGCCCAGCGCCTCGTCGTCCAGCGGATCGTCCAGCGGATCGTCCAGCAGCTCGTCCGGCGGTTCGTCCGGCAGCACGTCCACCAGTGGCGGGTCCTCCTCGTCCGGCGGCGGTAGCAGCAGTTCGGGCGGGAGCACGACGACCGGTGGCAGCTCGACGACCGGCGGCAGCGCGACCAAGACGCAGGTGTGCAGCATCCGCTCCAACGCGGGCAACTGCTACCGCGCCGGACAGTTCTGCCGGAGCACCGACGTGGGGGCGACCACCACGGACGAGGCCGGGCGGGCGATCACGTGCAGCCTCTCGTCCGGCAGGAACCGCTGGCACTACTGAGGCGCCGCCCGTAGTTCGGCGTCGGCGCTGTCGAGGCCGGTGCGTGCCTCCGCTCGATCCGGAACGGCCGGGTCGAGCGGAGGTCGTCCTCCGTGAACGGATGCCCGCTCTCCGTGAACGCCCGGGCGTCGGGGGCCGTCCCGTCAGAGCGAAGACGGCGAGCGTTTACGGGATGTCGGGTTCCCCGCCAGGCAACCCCGTGCCCGGCCGAGGAGTCCTACTTCCGACGCGCCCCTCTCCGCCGGAAGGCCCCCGATGAGACTCCCCGCCCCCGTGCGCACGGTCAACGAGTTGCTGGCCTTCATCGTCGAGGTCGTCGGGATCGTCGCCTTCGCCCGCTGGGGATGGCACGCCTCCGGAAACACGGTGCTGCGGATCGTTCTCGCCGTGGGGCTTCCGGCGGTGGCGGCGGTCGTCTGGGGGATGTTCGCCTCGCCCAAGGCGCGGTTCACGCTACCGGTCGCAGGGGTCGTAGCGGTCAAGATGCTGGTCTTCGTGTGCGCGGTGGCCGCCCTGTACGACCTCGACGGGTCCAAGTCGGCCCTGTCGTACGCCGCCGTGGTGGCGGCCAACACCGCGCTGCTGACCATGGACCGGCGCGCCCGTGCCCGGCAGGGCGCCTGACCGGGCGGGTCCGGCCTTCACTCGAAGCTGCGCCCCATCTCCTCCAGGACCTCCGCGATCAGCTCGGACGGCTCGCGGTCCGGGGCCTCCTCGATCCAGGTGCGCATCGCGATCCGCAGGGACGAGAGGAAGCCCGCCGCCAGGATCAGGGGGCGTACCGGCCGGGCCGTGGGGCCGGGGCGGCCGGCGACGGCTTCGGCGAGGTCGCGTTCGAGTGCCGCGTGGTTGGCCAACTGACGTGCCAGCAGCGAGGGGTGGCGCAGGGCGAGACGGGTGTGGACGGCCCATTCGCGGTTCAGGGGCGGTCGCCGGTCCGTGAACTGGAGCATCGCGCCGCGCAGGGCGGTCCAGGCGGGCTCGGTGGCGGGGCGGTCGTGCACCAGGCGGACCAGCGCCCTTATCTGCCGTTCCTCCCCGTAGAGGAGGGCGTCCTCCTTGTTGGTGAAGTAGTTGGAGAAGGTTCTGCGCGAGATGCCGGCCGCGTCCGCGACCGCTTCCACCGTGACGTGGTCGAAGCCGTGCTCGACGGTCAGCCGCAGTGTGGCCTCGTGCACCGCCTGACGGGTGGCTTCCTTCTTGCGCTCCCGCAGTCCCACAGAGTTCTCCATCGGGCCATTGTCGCTTGGCCGTTGATTGTTGCGCATGCGGCAAGATTGCCCATGGTGCATGTATGGTGAAGTGTTCCTGTCATCTCGTTCCTGTCATCTCGTTCCTGTCATTCCGCGCGCGAGGCCGGGGTGTTGGGTGACTCGCTCCGCCGTGAGGCGTGTCGCCCTCCGGTGTGAGCCTTGAACTCCACTGCTGGACCGTGGAGTTCGTGGGGGAGTGCGCGCAACCCGGTCGCTCACCGCCGGGGCGTGCGGCCGTCGATGTTCGTTCAGCTCTCGGTTCGTCCATCTCCCTACGAAACTCCGGAGGTTGCGCGTGAGCGCAGAAACGGCCACGCCGACCGAAGCCGTGCCGATGACGCACCGCGAGGTGCTGCGGGCGCTGAGCGGTCTGCTTCTCGTGCTCTTCGTCGCCCTGACCAGCAGTACCGTCGTCTCGGTGGCGCTCCCGCAGATCATCGGAGCGCTCAACGGCACGCAGTCGCAGTACACGTGGGTGGTCACCGCCACCCTGCTGGCGTCCACCGCGTCCACCCCGATCTGGGGCAAACTCGCCGACCTCTTCAGCAAGAAGCTGCTGCTGCAGACGGCCATCTGCCTCTTCGTGATCTCCTCCGTCGCCTGCGGATTCGCCCAGTCCACCGGCCAGTTGATCGCCTTCCGGGTCATCCAGGGCCTGGGCATGGGTGCGGTGCAGGTGCTCGTCCAGGTGATCATCGGGGCGATGATCAGCCCCAAGGAGCGCGGCCGGTACAACGGTTACCTCGGCGGCGTCATGGCCGTCGCCACTGTCGGCGGCCCGCTGCTCGGCGGGTTCATCACCGACACCTCGTGGCTCGGCTGGCGTTGGTGCTTCTTCATCACCGTGCCCTTCACCCTGGTCGCCTTCGTGATGCTGGCCCGCACCCTGCACCTGGTGGAGAAGCGCCGTCCCGACGCCAAGGTCGACTACCTCGGCGCCTCCCTGATAGCCGCCGGCGTCAGCCTCCTGCTGCTCTGGGTCACCTTCGTCGGCGACGACTTCGACTGGATCTCCTGGCAGTCCGCCGCGATGGTCGCCGGCAGCCTGCTGATCCTCGGCGCGGCCGTCTTCGTGGAGGCGCGGGTCAAGGAGCCCGTCGTACCGCTCCACGTCGTCCGCCGCCGGGACCCCGCGCTCGCCATCGTCGCGAGCCTCTCCGTCGGCATGGCCATGTTCGGCGGTGCCGTCTTCCTCGGCCAGTACTTCCAGACCGGCCGCGGCTACTCGCCGATCCAGTCCGGACTGCTCACCATCCCGCTGATGTTCGGCGTGCTGCTCTCCTCCACGATCGCGGGCCGGCTCGTCTCCCGTACGGGCAAGGTCAAGCCGTTCATCCTCACCGGTGTCGTCGTCCTCACCCTCGGCTTCCTCGCACTGTCGACCATCGACCACACGACGAACCTGGTCTTCGTGGGGGCGGGCATGTTCGCGGTCGGCGCCGGGGTCGGCATGTCGATGCAGAACCTCGTGCTGGTCCTCCAGAACACCGTCCCGCTCAGGGAACTCGGCGCGGCCAGCGGTGCGATCACCTTCTTCCGGTCGCTCGGCGGCACCATGGGCGTCTCCGTGCTCGGTGCGGTGCTCGCCGCCCAGGTCACCACGAAGATCACGGACGGGCTGAAGAAGCTCGGCATCGATCCGGCCGCCTCCGCCTCCGGCGGCTCCACGCTCAACCTGAAGGCGATGCCGCCGCAGATCCAGGAAGTGGTCCGCGCCGCCTACGGAGACGCGACCGGACACATCTTCCTCATCGCCGCGTGCATCGCCGTCGTCGGTGTCCTGGCGGCGTCCTTCCTGACCCCGACGAAGCTCCGTGACAGCGTGGACCTCTGACGGAAGGCCCGGACTTCTCACGCGCCCGTGCCCGCACCCCGATCCGGTGCGGGCACGGGCGCGTCCGGCCCCCGGAGGCTGCGGTAGTGTGACCGGCACCCCCGCACAGGGGAACCGTCCCCGCACAGGGACACCGCCCCAACACCGGGGCACCGTCCCCGCACGGGGACCAGGACCGAGGAGGTGAGCCCCCATTACCGCTGCGTCAGGCTGGGTGCTCACCCCGTACGGTCGCGACGTCCACCGGACGTGAGCGAACGCGGAGCGCCCATCGGCTCCCGAAAGGCTCCGCCATGTCGGTACTTCCCCCTCCGCTCTCCCGCTCCACGATCGTCACCGCGCTCCGCTCCGCCGGCTGTGTCTTCGCCGAGGACGAAGCGGAACTGATCCTCTCCACCGCCGCGTCCCCGGCCGAGGCCGCCGCCATGGTCCGGCGCCGCGCCGAGGGGCTGCCCCTCGAACACGTCCTGGGCTGGGCCGGGTTCCACGGCCTGCGGGTCGCCGTCGACCCGGGCGTCTTCGTGCCCCGCCGCCGCAGCGAGTTCCTCGTCGACCAGGCCGCCGCCACCCTCGGGGACACCGGGCACGGGGCGGCGAACCGCGCCGCGCGGACCCCCGTCGTCGTCGACCTCTGCTGCGGCTCCGGCGCCCTCGGCGCCGCGCTCGCCCAGGTCCTCGGGCGGGTGGAACTGCACGCCTGCGACGTCGAACCGGCGGCGGTACGGTGCGCCCGCCGCAACCTCGACGGCATCGGCCGGGTCCACGAGGGCGACCTCTTCGCCGCGCTGCCCGACGGACTGCGCGGCCGGATCGACGTACTCCTCGCCAACGTCCCGTACGTCCCCACCGGCGACGTGGCCCTGCTGCCGGCCGAGGCCCGCGACCACGAACCGCTCGTCGCCCTCGACGGGGGCGACGACGGCCTGGACGTGATGCGCCGCGTGGTCGCCGCCGCCCCCGAGTGGCTCGCGCCCGGCGGCAGCCTCCTCACGGAGACCAGCGAACGCCAGGCGGACAACGCGCTCGCCACCGTCCGCGGCGGCGGTCTCGACGCACGGATCGCGACCTCCGACGAGCTCTGGGCCACCGTCGTCATCGGCACCAGGCCCCGGCGGCCGTGACGGCGACTGTGACGGCGGCCGTGACGGCGGCCGTGACGGTGACGGCGCCAGGACCCCCGCCCCCGGGACGAACTCCCCGGCACGGGGCTACGCTCGAACCCCCACCACACGCGGGGTACGCGGGGCAGGAGAGCACGGTATGACGACGCCGGTACCGGTTCCGGGGCGCAGGAGCAGCACGTTCAGCAGGCTCTTGCGCCACGGCTTCACGGACCCCTCGGGCGCGGAACGGCTGCTGCAGCTGCCCGCGCTCACGGCCGTACGGTCCGACCCGGTCCTCGTGGAGGCGCTCGGCGCCTCCGCCGACCCGGACCTGGCGCTGCGGGGCCTCGTACGGATCGTCGAGGCGCAGCCGGAGGACGAGCAGCGGCTGCTGCTCGACACCCTGGTGACCGCGAAACCGCTCCGGGACCGGCTGCTCGGCGTCCTCGGCGCCTCCGAGGCCCTCGGCGACCACCTCGCCCGCCACCCGGACGACTGGAAAGAGCTGGTCACCTACGAGGCGGCCGACCTGCACCCCGGGGTGCCCGAGTTCGAGCGCTGCCTCGCCGAGGCCACCGACCCCGACTCGCTGCGCGTCGGCTACCGCCGCTGCCTGCTGGCCATAGCGGCCAGGGACGTCTGCGGCACCACCGACCTCGCCCAGACCGCCGCCGAGCTGGCCGACCTCGCGACGGCCACCCTGCGGGCGGCGCTCGCCATCGCGCGGACCGCGGCCCCCGAGGACGCGGCGCTCTGCCGGCTCGCCGTCATCGCCATGGGCAAGTGCGGCGGCCACGAGCTGAACTACGTCTCCGACGTCGACGTGATCTTCGTCGGAGAACCGCTGGAAGCGGAGAACGAGACGGCGGCCATGCGGGCGGCCGGCCGGCTGGCCTCGCACATGATGCGGATCTGCTCCGACACCACCGTCGAGGGCACCATCTGGCCCGTCGACGCCAACCTCCGGCCCGAGGGCCGCAACGGCCCCCTGGTGCGCACCCTCTCCTCGCACCTCGCCTACTACCAGCGCTGGGCCAAGACCTGGGAGTTCCAGGCGCTGCTCAAGGCCCGCCCGGTGGCCGGCGACCCCGAGCTCGGCGCCGCGTACGTGGAGGCCGTCGCCCCCCTGGTGTGGCACGCCGCCGACCGGGAGAACTTCGTCCCGGACGTGCAGAAGATGCGCCGCCGGGTCGTCGACAACATCCCCGCCGACCGGGTCGACCGGGAGCTGAAGCTCGGCCCCGGCGGACTGCGCGACGTCGAGTTCGCCGTGCAGCTGCTCCAGCTGGTGCACGGCCGCAGCGACGCCTCCCTGCACAGCGGCACCACCCTGGAGGCGCTGCGGGCGCTCGCCGAGGGCGGTTACGTGGGCCGCGCGGACGCCGCCCAGCTCGACGACGCGTACCGCTTCCTGCGCCTCATGGAGCACCGCATCCAGCTCTACCGGCTGCGCCGCACCCACCTCGTCCCGGAGGCCGAGGCAGACCTGCGGCGCCTCGGCCGCTCGCTGGGACTGCGCACCGATCCGGTGACCGAGCTGAACCGGGCGTGGAAACGGCACGCCTCGGTCGTCCGCAAGCTGCACGAGAAGCTCTTCTACCGGCCGCTGCTGGACGCCGTCGCCCAGCTCGCGCCCGGCGAGAGCCGGCTCTCCGCCAAGGCGGCGGGCACCCGCCTCGAAGCCCTCGGGTACGCCGACCCGGCCGCCGCGCTCCGGCACCTGGAGGCCCTGTCGTCGGGGGTCTCCCGCAAGGCGGCGATCCAGCGGACGCTGCTGCCGGTGCTGCTCGGCTGGTTCGCCGACTCCGCCGACCCGGACGCCGGGCTCCTCGGCTTCCGCCAGGTCTCCGACGCGCTCGGCCGCACCCCCTGGTACCTGCGGCTGCTCCGCGACGAGGGCGCGGCGGCCGAGAACCTCGCCCGGGTGCTCTCCGCCGGGCGGCTCGCCCCGGACCTGCTGATGCGGGCGCCGGAGGCCGTCGCCATCCTCGGCGACCCCGGGGGCCTCGCCCCGCGCAGCCGGGAGAACCTGGACCAGGAGGTGCTGGCCGCCGTCGGCCGGGCGCCCGACGCGGAGTCCGCCGTCGCCGTCGTACGCGGCGTGCGCCGGCGCGAACTCTTCCGTACGACGGCGGCGGACCTCATCGGCAGTTACGGCACCGAGGAGAACCCCGCCGAGCCTGACCACGGCGCCCTCGCCGACCGGATCGGCTCCGCCGTCACCGACCTCAACGCCGCCACCCTGGCCGGCGCCCTGCGCGCCGCCGTCCGCGCGCAGTGGGGCGACACCCTGCCGACCCGGTTCGCCGTCATCGGCATGGGCCGCTTCGGCGGACATGAGCTCGGCTACGGCTCCGACGCCGATGTGCTCTTCGTGCACGCCCCCCGCGAGGGGGTGAGCGACGAGGAGGCCGCCCGCGCCGCCAACACGGTCATCGCCGAGATGCGCAGGCTCCTCCAGCTGCCCACCGCCGACCCGCCGCTGCTCATCGACGCCGATCTGCGGCCCGAGGGCAAGAGCGGGCCGATGGTCCGCTCCCTCAAGTCGTACGAGGCGTACTACCGTCGCTGGTCGCTCGTCTGGGAGAGCCAGGCCCTGCTGCGCGCCGAACCGGTGGCGGGCGACGAGGATCTCGGACGCGCCTTCATCGAGGTGATCGACCCGCTCCGCTACCCGGCGGAGGGGCTCGGTGACGACGCGGTGCGTGAGATCCGCCGGCTCAAGGCCCGGATGGAGTCCGAACGCCTGCCGCGCGGCGCCGACCCCACCCTCCACACCAAGCTCGGCCGGGGCGGCCTCAGCGACGTGGAGTGGACCGTGCAGCTGATGCAGATGCAGCACGGCTGGGCCGAGCCCGGTCTCCGTACGACCAGGACCCGCGAGGCGCTCGCCGCGGCCTGCGCGGCCGGCCTGATCCCGGCCGACGAGGCGAGCGTGCTGGATGAGGCGTGGGTGCTTGCCACCCGGGTCCGCAACGCCGTGATGCTGGTGCGTGGACGCCCGGGGGACACCTTCCCGTCCGCCCCCCGCGAGCTCGCCGCCGTCGGCCGCTACCTCGGGTACGAACCGGGTACCGCGGGAACCATGCTCGACGACTACCGGCGCATCACCCGCCGGGCACGCGCGGTGGTGGACGAGCGGTTCTACGGGGCGTGAGCGCGGGCGTCCGAGGAGTGCGGGCGCCCGGTGGTCACGAGCCCGAGCGCGGCGAAGCCTCGGGCACGGCGGGAGGGGCCACGGACGGACCGGGTACCGGCGCCGCGGCGCCGGCCTTCCCCGCCCGGTAGGAGGACCACCGCTCGGCCCGGCTCACCGCGCCCGCGCCCCGGGCCGTACCGAGCCCCACGAGCCGGGTCCGCAGGGGCGTCCGCGGCGGCTCGACCCGGCGCGGCAGGCGGTACGGGAGCGTGCCGTACACGAGGGACGCGACGGCGAAGCCGAAACTCAGGCAGACCACGCCGCCCACCGCGTCCAGCCAGAAGTGGTTGGCGGTCGCCACGATCACCGTGAGGGTGACGACCGGGTACAGCAGACCCAGCACGCGGACCCACGGCACCGAGGCGAGGGCGAAGATCGTCAGCCCGCACCAGAGCGACCAGCCGATGTGCATCGACGGCATCGCCGCGTACTGGTTCGACATGTTCTTGAGGTTGCCCGAGGCCATCGAGCCCCAGGTGTGGTGCACCAGCACCGTGTCGACGAAGGAGCCGCCGTTCATGAGGCGGGGTGGCGCCAGCGGGACCAGGTAGTAGCCGAGCAGCGCGACGCCCGTGGTCGCGAAGAGGACCAGTCTGGTCGCCGCGTAACGGCCCGGATGACGGCGGAACAGCCACACCAGTACCGCGATGGTGACGATGAAGTGCAGTGTCGCGTAGTAGTAGTTCATCGACACGATGAGCCATGTCACCGAGTTCACCGCGTGGTTGACGCTGTGTTCGAAGCCCGCGCCGAGCGAGTTCTCGAAGGACCAGACCCAGTCGGCGTTCCGCAGTGCGGCCGTCCGCTGTTCCGGGACGGCGTTGCGCACCAGCGAGTAGAGCCAGTAACTGACGCCGATCAGAAGGATTTCGAACCACAGGCGTGGCCGGCGCGGTGACCGCGTCGTCCGCAGCCGCGCCGTCAGGCCTTTCCTGCCGTGTTCGTCCGTGCTGTCCGTCTTGTCCTTGGTGGGTGACGGACAGGCCACCGACGGGCCTTCCTGTGTACTCACCTGAGAATCACCCATGGGCACAGAGTCTGCCAGATACGCCCCCCACCGCTCGATCATCCTCCGGTCGGGTTCCGGTCGCACGTCCTGCACCTCGCGGAGGAGGATGCCATCATCGGGAGAGGCGTCAGGAGGGGCCCGGCCCCGCCGCGGTCGACCCGCGGACGACGAGCTCGGGCATGAAGACGAACTCGCTGTGCGGGGCGGGCGTACCGCCGATCTCCTCCAGCAACGTCCGTACGGCGGCCTGGCCCATGGCGGTCACCGGCTGCCGGATGGTGGTCAGCGGCGGGTCCGTGAAGGCTATGAGCGGCGAATCGTCGTAACCGACCACCGAGAGGTCGCGCGGCACCTGCCGCGAGAGGCGGCGGGCCGCCCGGATCGCGCCCAGCGCCATCATGTCGCTCGCGCAGACGACCGCGGTGCAGCCGCGCTCCATCAGCGCCGTGGCCGCCGCCTGGCCGCCCTCCAGGGTGTACAGGGAGTGCTGCACCAGCTCCTCGACCTGCTCCTCGCTCAGACCGAGCTGCTCCCGCATCGTCGCGTGGAAGCCCTCGATCTTGCGGAGCACCGGCACGAAGCGCTTGGGGCCGACCGCGAGCCCGATCCGGGTGTGGCCGAGCGACACCAGATGCGTCACCGCCAGCCGCATCGCCGCCCGGTCGTCCGGCGAGATGAACGGCGCCTGGACCTTCGAGGAGAACCCGTTGACGAGTACGTACGGGACGCCCTGCGCCCGCAGCTGCTCGTAGCGCCCCATGTCGGCCGAGGTGTCGGCGTGCAGCCCGGAGACGAAGATGATGCCGGAGACGCCCCGGTCGACGAGCATCTCGGTGAGCTCGTCCTCGGTGGAACCGCCGGGGGTCTGGGTCGCCAGTACCGGGGTGTACCCCTGGCGGGTCAGCGCCTGGCCGATCACCTGGGCCAGCGCCGGGAAGATCGGGTTCTCCAGCTCCGGCGTGATCAGACCGACCAGCCCGGCGCTGCGCCGGCGCAGCCGGACGGGGCGCTCGTACCCGAGGACGTCGAGTGCCGCGAGGACGGATTCACGGGTGGCCGCCGCTACACCGGGTTTGCCGTTCAGGACCCGGCTGACCGTCGCTTCGCTGACCCCCGCCTGAGTTGCGATATCGGCAAGCCGTGCGGTCATGAAAGGGGACTGTACCGGGCGCCCCCCGGATTGCCCACAGGGCCCGGGTTCCAGCCGCTTCCGGTGCTTCCGGCGCGGATGTCGACGCCGCCGCGGGGCCGTCGCGGCAACATCTTGCAAGGTCTTGCGGTCACCTCTGCGCACCTTGCAGTCGGATCGTCACATCAACCCGACCCCGTGTGTGACCTGCGACAGCAGGGGTATGCAGTCCGCGTCAAGCATCACGACGGCAACCTTGAGGACACGCGCATGTAACGATCGCCGAGTCTTGCAGAAAAGTTCCGCAAGGTCTTTCGGACTTCTTTCATCCTTGTTACGTTCCTGGTCGACCCGGCGCCGCGACGGAGCGGTACGGCAGTTGAAGGAGTTCACATGCGACGTGGCATAACGGCCACCGTCCTGGTCGCGGCCCTGGCGCTCGCGGCGACCGCGTGCGGCAGCGACGACAAGTCCGGCAGCAGCAGCAAGAGCTCGGGCGAGCTCTCCGGCACCGTCACCTGGTGGGACACCTCCAGCGTCGGCAGTGAGGACAAGGTCTTCAAGAAGATCGCCGAAGGCTTCGAGAAGCTGCACCCCAAGGTCGACGTCAAGTACGTCAACGTGCCCTTCGGTGACGCGCAGAACAAGTTCAAGAACGCGGCCCAGGCCGGCACCGGTGCTCCCGACGTGATCCGCTCCGAGGTCGCCTGGACCCCGGACTTCGCGAACCTCGGCTACCTCGCCCCGCTGGACGGCACCCCGGCCCTCCGGGACCAGGGCGACTTCCTCAAGCAGGCCGTCGCGTCGACCAAGTACGACGGCAAGACGTACGCCGTGCCGCAGGTCATCGACTCCATGGGCATCTTCTACAACAAGGCCATGTTCGCGAAGGCCGGTGTCAAGGTCCCGACCACGATCGCCGAGCTGAAGACCGCCTCCGCCGCCATCAAGGAGAAGACCGGCAAGACCGGTCTCTACCTCCGTGGCGACGACGCGTACTACTTCCTCTCCTTCCTCTACGGCGAGGGCGGCGACCTGGTCGACGCCGGCAGCAAGACCGTGAAGATCGACGACCCGGAGGCCGTCAAGGCGTTCAAGGTCGTCAAGGACCTGGTCGACTCCGGTGCCGCGAAGACGGACGCCACGGACGGCTGGGACAACATGATGCAGTCGTTCAAGTCCGGCGACGTCGCCATGATGATCAACGGCCCGTGGGCCGTGGCCGACACGCTGACCGGCGACCAGTTCAAGGACGCCTCCAACCTCGGCATCACCAGCGTCCCGGCGGGCTCCGTCGCCCAGGGCGCCCCGCAGGGCGGTCACAACCTCGCGGTGTACGCGGGCTCGAAGAACCTCGACGCCTCCTACGCCTTCGTCGACTACATGACCTCCGTCGACGCCCAGGCCACGGCCGCCGGTGAGCTGAACCTGCTCCCGACCCGCACCTCGGCGTACGCCCGCAAGGAAGCCGTCGACAGCGAGATCGTCAACTTCTTCAAGCCGGTCGTCGAGACGTCGGTCGAGCGTCCGTGGATCCCCGAGGGCGGCAGCCTCTTCGCCCCGCTGGTGACCCAGTACACCGAGGTCCTCACCGGCCAGACCACTCCGGAGAAGGCCGCGAAGGACAGCGGCGACGCTTACCGCAAGCTCCTCAAGGGCTGGAAGTAACAGGAAGGTTGGCCGACTGATGGCTGTCCACACCAGCCAGTCGGTGGCAAAGGCCGCGGGCGACGACGTCGCCCGCGGCCGGAGCCGCGCTACTGGTACCCCGACGCCGGGCAAGCTCCGGCGCTCTCTGTCCACGCACTGGTACGCCTGGGTCATGGTGGCCCCGGTGGTGCTCGTCATCGGCGTGATCATCGGCTATCCGCTGGTCCGCGGCATCTGGTTGTCGCTGACCGACGCCAATGAGCGCAACGTGGCGCGTTCCATCGGCGTCAACGAGATCCCCGCGACCTACAAGTTCGTCGGCCTGGACAACTACAAGGACGCGCTCAGCGGCGGCGAGTTCATGTCCACGCTCGGCTGGACACTGGTGTGGACGATCGCCTGCGTGAGCATCACGTTCTGCCTCGGCATGGCGCTCGCCAACATCCTGAACCGGCGCATCGTCGGCCGCTCCGCCTACCGCATGGCCCTGATCCTTCCCTGGGCCGTGCCCGGTTTCGTTTCCGTCTTCGCCTGGCGCTTCCTCTTCAACGACGAGCGCGGCATCCTCAACGCGATGCTCGGCGGCGTCGGCATCGACGGCATCCCGTGGCTGAACGACCCCACCTGGGCGAAGTTCTCCGTGATCGCCGTCAACGTCTGGCTCGGCGTCCCCTTCATGATGGTCGCCCTGCTCGGCGGTCTGCAGTCCATACCCGCGGAGCAGTACGAAGCGGCCGAGATGGACGGCGCCACCGCCTGGCAGCGTTTCCGGCACATCACCGTGCCGGGCCTCGCTCCGGTCTCCACGACGGTGGTCCTGCTCTCCACGATCTGGACCTTCAACATGTTCCCGGTGATCTTCCTGCTCACGCGGGGCGGTCCCGGTGAGTCGACCCAGATCCTCGTCACCCAGGCGTACAAGTTCTCCTTCGAGATCAGCCCGCGCGACTACGCGCAGTCCTCCACGTGGGGCGTGCTGATCCTCGTCCTCCTCATGATCTTCGCCGCGGTCTACCGGCGAGTGCTCCGCAAGCAGGGAGATGCCTGGTGACCACCCTCACCCCCACCCACGGGCGGTCCGCACGCAAGCCGCGCCTGCGCGGTCAGCGCTCGCCGATCGCCTCCGTGGCGCTGCACGTCACGCTGATCATCGCTTCGGTGATCGCGGTCTTCCCGGTGCTCTGGGTCCTGCTGACCTCGCTGAAGCCGGCCAAGTACGCGACGACGACGGACTTCTTCAAGGAGACGACGTTCGTCAACTACACCAACCTGATCAAGGACACCGAGTTCGTCACCTGGTTCGGCAACTCGGTGCTGGTCGCGGGTCTCTCCACGGTCCTCGGCGTCTTCGTCTCCGCCACCACCGGATACGCGGTCAGCCGGTTCCGCTTCCCCGGCAAGCGCGGACTGATGTGGACCCTGCTGATCACGCAGATGTTCCCGGTCGCCGTGCTGATCGTGCCGATCTACAACATCATGGCGACCCTCGGGCTGCTCAACCAGCCCGCCGGCCTCGTGATCACCTACCTCACCATCTCGGTGCCGTTCTGCGCCTGGATGATGAAGGGCTTCTTCGACACGATCCCGCGCGAGATCGACGAGTCGGGACAGGTCGACGGCCTCACCCCGTTCGGCACGTTCTGGCGGCTCGTCCTGCCGCTGGCCAAGCCCGGCCTCGCGGTCACCGCGTTCTACTCCTTCATCACCGCCTGGGGCGAGGTCGCGTACGCCTCCGCGTTCATGGTCGGTGACGAGAACCTCACGCTCGCCGGCGGACTGCAGAAGTTCGTCAACCAGTACGGAGCCCAGTGGGGCCCCATGACCGCCGCGTCGGTCCTCATCGCCATCCCGGCGGCCCTGGTCTTCCTGTTCGCGCAGAAGCACCTGGTCACCGGAATGTCGGCCGGAGCAGTCAAGGGCTGACCGGAGGCGGCGTTCGACCCTGACCCGCGGACACCGCCGAACCGTCACCCACCCCCACGCGTCACCGCATTCGTCACGGCGGCGCCGGACCCCCCGACCGGGACCCGGCGCCGCTCCCCACCCAGACACCCCAGGGACGACATGACCCAGCACCTCGCTGCCCCCTCCACCGGCACGTCCGACGACGCCCCGGACAACCGCACCGGCTGGTGGCAGGATGCGGTGATCTACCAGGTCTATCCACGGAGCTTCGCCGACGGCAACGGCGACGGCATGGGCGATCTCGCGGGCGTCACCGCACGGCTCCCGTACCTCCGGGACCTCGGTGTCGACGCCGTCTGGCTGAGCCCCTTCTACGCCTCCCCCCAGGCCGACGCCGGTTACGACGTCGCCGACTACCGGGCCATCGACCCGATGTTCGGCAACCTCCTCGACGCCGACGCCCTCATCCGCGAGGCCCACGCCCTGGGTCTGCGCATCATCGTCGACCTGGTCCCCAACCACTCCTCCGACCAGCACGAGTGGTTCAAGCGCGCGCTGGCCGAGGGCCCCGGCTCCGCCCTGCGCGAGCGCTACCACTTCCGCGCCGGCAAGGGCGAGAACGGCGAACTCCCGCCGAACGACTGGGAGTCCATCTTCGGCGGCCCGGCGTGGACCCGGACCACGAACGCGGACGGCACCCCCGGCGAGTGGTACCTGCACCTCTTCGCTCCCGAGCAGCCCGACTTCAACTGGGAGCACCCGGCCGTCGCCGACGAGTTCCGCTCGATCCTGCGCTTCTGGCTCGACATGGGCGTCGACGGCTTCCGCGTCGACGTCGCGCACGGCCTGGTCAAGGCCGAGGGCCTGCCCGACCTCGGCTCGCACGACCAGCTCAAGCTGCTCGGCAACGACGTCATGCCGTTCTTCGACCAGGATGGCGTGCACGCCATCTACCGCAGCTGGCGCACCATCCTCGACGAGTACCCGGGCGAGCGCATCGCCGTCGCCGAGGCGTGGACCCCGACCGTCGAGCGCACCGCCAACTACGTGCGCCCCGACGAGATGCACCAGGCGTTCAACTTCCAGTACCTGTCGACCGACTGGGACGCCGCCGCGCTGCGTACCGTCATCGACTCCTCGCTCGCCGCGATGCGCCCGGTCGGCGCCCCCACCACCTGGGTGCTCTCCAACCACGACGTCACCCGGCACGCCACCCGCTTCGCCAACGAGCCGGGCCTGGGCACCCAGATCCGTACCGCCGGCGACCGGGAGATGGGCCTGCGCCGCGCCCGCGCCGCGACCCTGCTGATGCTGGCGCTGCCCGGCTCCGCCTACGTCTACCAGGGCGAGGAGCTCGGCCTGCCGGACGTCACCGACCTGCCCGACGAGGCCCGCCAGGACCCGTCGTTCTTCCGCGCCGACGGCCAGGACGGCTACCGCGACGGCTGCCGCGTCCCGATCCCGTGGACCCGCGAGGGCAGCAGCTACGGCTTCGGCGACGGCGGCAGCTGGCTCCCGCAGCCCGAGGGCTGGGGCGAGCTGTCCATCGAGGCGCAGACCGGCGTGGAGGGCTCCACCCTGGAGCTGTACCGCTCCGCCATCGCGGCCCGCCGCGACCTGCCGGGCCTCGGCGCCGGTACGGACGTGGAGTGGCTGGACGGCCCCGAGGGCGTCCTCTCCTTCGCCCGCCCCGGCTTCGTCTGCACCGTCAACACGACCGGCGCCCCGGTGCGGATCCCCGCGCCCGGCACGGTGCTGGTCTCCAGCGCCCCGGTCGCCGTCGAGGACGGCTCGGCCGAGGTTCCCGCCGACACCACGGTGTGGTGGACGGTGTGACCGTCCCCGCACCCCGGACGGGCTCGGCGCTGCGGCTCTCCGACATCGCCGGGCAGGCCGCGGTCAGCGAGGCCACCGTCAGCCGGGTGCTCAACGGCAAACCCGGCGTCGCCGACAGCACCCGGCAGCGGGTGCTGGCGGCGCTGGACATCCTCGGCTACGAACGTCCCGTCCGGCTGCGCCGGCGGAGCGCCGGGCTGATCGGGTTGATGACACCTGAACTCGTCAACCCGATCTTCCCGGCCTTCGCGCAGTCGGTCGAGCAGGTCCTGGCCGGGCACGGCTACACCCCGGTGCTCTGCACCCAGCTGCCGGGCGGCGCCACCGAGGACGAGCTCGTCGAACAGCTCGTCGAGCGGGGCGTCGACGGCATCGTGTTCCTGTCCGGGCTGCACGCGGACCTGTCGGCGGACCCGACGCGGTACGCCGAACTCTCCGAGCGCGGCGTCCCGTTCGTCCTGATCAACGGGTACAACGAGCGCATCAGCGCCCCGTTCGTCTCGCCGGACGACGCCGCCGCCGTACGGATGGCCGTCGGCCACCTCGCCGCCCTGGGACACCGCCGGATCGGCCTGGCGGTCGGGCCGCAGCGTTACGTGCCCTCCCGCCGCAAGCGGGACGGGTTCCTCGACGCGGCGGTCCGCACCCTGGGGATGACCCGGGACGAGGCCGAACTCCTGGTCTGCTCAACGCTGTTCGGCGTGGAGGGCGGCCAGGTGGCGGCCGGTGCGCTGCTCGACCAGGGGTGCACGGGCATCGTCTGCGGCAGCGACCTGATGGCGCTGGGCGTGGTGCGCGCGGCCCGGGGGAGGGGCCTGGAGGTCCCGCGGGACGTCTCCGTGGTCGGCTTCGACGACTCGCAGCTGATCGCCTTCACCGACCCGCCGCTGACCACCGTGCGCCAGCCGGTGCAGGCGATGGCCGCCGCCGCGGTGGGGGCGCTGCTGGAGGAGATCGCCGGAAGCCCCGTGCAGCGCACGGAGTACGTGTTCCAGCCGGAGCTGGTCGTACGCGGTTCGACCGCGGCGCTGCGCTCGGCTCGGGCGGTACGGGGGGCATGAACGGGCGGCACGCGGCCGGAGGGGGGTCGCGTGCCGCACGGGGGCTCTGTGCCCCCGGTACGAAAGTACGAAGGTACGGCGCGGTGCGGACCCGGTGCGGGTCCTGCGGACGCCGAGGAGAGGCACCGGGAATCGGCCCAGGATTGGGCCGGCGGGGAGTGTGACTCCCGGCGCCTCTCATCCGCGTCGACCGGCCCGGCCGGCCGGGCGCGTGGGGCCCTGCGCCGGAGCGCGGACCCCCGGCCGGCCGGACCGGAGTCACCAAGAACGTAACAGGCTCGCAATATCTTGCGTAAGTCCTTGCAGGCAGAAAAATGCAGCGTTTCGCGGATGTGAGCGGGTCATGTCCAAAGGGTTGACCCCGGCCTGACGGGCTCGTACGGTCTGCGCTGCGACTGGGTTTCCAGTCTTGCTGCAAGAACATTCAAAGCCTTCCGGCACGGCGCGTTGTCACGTGAGGCTGCTCGGTCACCCGCGTTTCCCCCACAGCAGGAGGAAGAACATGGCACGCAGACCGCTGTCCGCCGCTCTCGCCCTCGCGGCCGGAGTCGCCGCGCTGGTCGTCCCCGCAGGCGTCGGAGCCGGTACCGCCCAGGCGGCCGCGCCGGGTACCAAGGACGTCACCGCCGTCCTGTTCGAGTGGAAGTTCGCCTCCGTGGCGCAGGCGTGCACCAGCACCCTCGGCCCGGCGGGCTACGGCTTCGTCCAGGTCTCCCCGCCCATGGAGCACATCCAGGGCAGCCAGTGGTGGACCTCCTACCAGCCGGTCAGCTACAAGATCGCCGGCCGGCTCGGCGACCGGACCGCCTTCGCGAACATGGTCACCACCTGCCACAACGCCGGAGTGAAGGTCGTCGCCGACACCGTCATCAACCACATGTCGGCGGGCTCGGGCACCGGCACCGGCGGGTCCTCGTACACGAAGTACGACTACCCGGGCGTCTACTCGGTCAACGACATGAACGACTGCCAGTCGCAGATCAGCAACTACAGCGACCGCGCCAACGTCCAGAACTGCGAACTCGTGGGCCTCGCCGACCTGGACACCGGCGAGGAGTACGTGCGCGGCAAGATAGCCGGGTACATGAACGACCTGCTCTCCCTCGGCGTCGACGGGTTCCGGATCGACGCGGCCAAGCACATGCCGGCCGCCGACCTCGCCAACATCAAGTCCCGGCTGACCAACCCGAACGCGTACTGGAAGCAGGAGGCCATCTACGGAGCGGGCGAGGCCGTCCAGCCCTCCGAGTACACCGGCAACGGCGACGTCCAGGAGTTCCGCTACGCCCGCGGCCTCAAGCAGGTCTTCCTCAGCGAGAACCTCGCCTACCTGAAGAACTACGGCGAGGGCTGGGGCTTCATGCCGTCGGCCCAGTCGGCGGTCTTCGTCGACAACCACGACACCGAGCGCGGCGGCGACACCCTCAACTACAAGGCGGGCGCCTCCTACACGCTGGCCAACGTCTTCATGCTCGCCTACCCGTACGGCTCCCCGGACGTGCACTCCGGCTACGAGTTCAGCGACGTCGACGCCGGACCGCCCAACGGCGGCCAGGTGAACGCCTGTTACACCGACGGCTGGAAGTGCCAGCACGCCTGGCCGCAGATCTCCTCCATGGTCGCCTTCCGCAACACCGCCCGCGGCGAGGCCGTCACCAACTGGTGGGACAACGGCGCCGACCAGATCGCCTTCGGCCGCGGCGCCAAGGCGTACGTCGCGATCAACCACGAGTCCTCCTCGCTGACCCGGACCTTCCAGACCGGGCTGCCCGCCGGCTCCTACTGCGACGTGCAGACCGGCAACGCCGTGACGGTCAACTCCTCCGGGCAGTTCACCGCCACCCTCGGCGCCGACACCGCCCTCGCCCTGCACGTCAACGCCCGCACCTGCACCGGCACGAGCACCGGGAACGGCACGGACACGGGCACCGGCACCACCGCCTCCGGGGCCACCTTCGGCGTCAACGCCACCACCACGACCGGCCAGAACATCTACGTCACCGGCAACCAGTCGGCCCTCGGCAACTGGGACCCGAACAGCGCCCTGAAGCTCGACCCGGCCACGTACCCCGTCTGGAAGCTCGACGTGTCCCTGCCCGCGGGAACCTCCTTCGAGTACAAGTACCTCCGCAAGGACGCCGCCGGGAACGTCACCTGGGAGAGCGGTGCCAACCGCACCGCCACCGTGCCCGCCACCGGAAAGACCACGCTGACCAGCGACGTCTGGCGCAGCTGAACGACCAGGGGCGGGCCGGGGGTGCGTACGGACGCCTCCCGGCCCGCCCCTTTCCGTGCCGCCCCCGCCGGGCCGGCCGTACCACCCCACCCACCGTCCGAGGAGAACCCTCCGTGTCCCGAACCACCCTCCGCCGGGGAGCCGTCGCCGCGCTGTGCGCCGCGCTGCTGCCCGTCGTACCGGCGGCGTCCGCGTCCGCCGCGACCAGACCACCTTCCCCGCCCTCGGACGCGTCCCTCGCCAAGGAGTCGTCCCGCCAGGACCTCACCCGCGAGCAGTTCTACTTCGTCATGCCCGACCGGTTCGCCAACGGCGACACCTCCAACGACAAGGGCGGCCTGACCGGCTCCCGCCTGGAGACCGGGTACGACCCCACGGACAAGGGCTTCTACCAGGGCGGCGACCTCAAGGGGCTCACCAACCGGCTCGACTACATCAAGGGCCTCGGCACCACCGCGATCTGGCTCGCCCCGATCTTCAAGAACCGCCCCGTGCAGGGCACCGGAGCCGACGCCTCGGCCGGCTACCACGGCTACTGGATCACCGACTTCACCCAGGTCGACCCCCACTTCGGCACCAACGCCGACCTGGAGAAGCTGATCGACAAGGCCCACGGCAAGGGCATGAAGGTCTTCTTCGACGTCATCGCCAACCACACGGCCGACACCGTCGACTACACCGAGAAGACCTACGGCTACCAGCCGAAGGGCGCCTACCCCTACCTCGACACCGAAGGCCGCCCCTTCGACGACAGCGACGGCATGGCGAAGGTGGACGCGGACTCGTTCCCGTACACCCCGAAGGTGACCGCGAAGAAGGTCCCGTCCTGGCTCAACGACCCGACGATGTACCACAACCGGGGCGACTCCACCTATGCCGGCGAGTCCACCACCTACGGTGACTTCTCCGGGCTCGACGACCTGTGGACCGAGCGTCCCGAGGTCGTCTCCGGCATGGAGAAGATCTACGAGAAGTGGGTCCGCGACTTCGACATCGACGGGTTCCGCATCGACACCGTCAAACACGTCGACATGGACTTCTGGACCCAGTGGGCGACCGCCCTCGACACGTACGCCGCGAACCACGGCCGCGACGACTTCTTCATGTTCGGCGAGGTCTACTCCGCCGACACCGCGATCACCTCGCCGTACGTGACCCAGGGCCGGCTCGACGCGACGCTGGACTTCCCCTTCCAGGAAGCCGCCCGCCAGTACGCCTCCCAGGGCGCCCCCGCCGCCAAGCTCGCCGCGCTCTACGCCGACGACTACCGGTACACCACCGACAAGGCGAACGCCTACGAGCAGGTCACCTTCCTCGGCAACCACGACATGGGCCGCATCGGGACCTTCCTGAAGCAGGACAACCCGAACGCCTCCGACGCCGAACTCGTCAAGCGGGACAAGCTCGCCAACGAGCTGATGTTCCTCGGCCGCGGCAACCCCGTCGTCTACTCCGGTGACGAGCAGGGCTACACCGGCGCCGGCGGCGACAAGGACGCCCGCCAGCCCCTCTTCGCCACCAGGATCGCCGACTACCTCGACGACGACCAGCTGGGCACCGACCGTACGCACGCCTCCGACGCGTACGACACCACGCACCCGCTGTACAAGTCGATCGCCGCGCTCTCCAAGCTCACCAAGGACAACCCGGCCCTGCGGGACGGCGTCCAGACCGAGCGCTACGCCGAAGGCTCCGTCTACGCGTACTCCCGTATCGACGCCAAGCACTCCAACGAGTACCTCGTCGCCGTCAACAACGGCACTGAACCCCGGACCGTCGAGCTCACCACCGAGTCCGCCCGAATGAACTTCCGTACCATCTACGGCGGTTCCGCCACCGTGCGCAGCGGCTCGGACAAGAAGGTCACGGTCACCGTGCCCGCCCTGTCCAGCATCGTGCTCCGCGCCGACCAGACGCTCGCCGCCCCCGCCACCAAGCCCACGGTCACCCTGAAGGCCCCGGCGGCCGGCGCGACCGGCACCGTCGAGATCTCCGCCGACGTCACCGGCGGCCAGCTCGACCGCGTGGTCTTCGCCGCCCAGACCGGCAACGGCAAGTGGCGCACCCTCGGCACCGCCGACCACGCCCCGTACAAGGTCACCCAGGTCGTCGACGACTCGGTCGCCGCCGGAACGCCCCTGCGGTACAAGGCCGTCGTCGTGGACCGCACCGGCCGCACCGCCAGTGCGCTCGCCTCCACCACCGCCGGCCAGACGCCGCCCGCCGCCAAGCCGGTGGCCGTCGAACGCGACTACGCCGTCGTCCACTACAAGCGCGCGGACGGCGACTACACCGGCTGGCAGCTCAAGTCCGGTGACACCACCGCCGAGTTCACCGGCCGTGACGCGTACGGCGCGTTCGCCTGGCTGAAGCTGGCGGAGGGCACCTCCACCGTCCCGTACACCATCGAGAAGGACGGCACCGCCGACGGCCCCCAGCGCACCGTCGACCTCTCCACCACCGGCCAGGTCTGGGTCGCCCAGGGCGACGACGGCCAGGTCACCGAGGTCCCCGACGGCGCCGGCCCCTCCACCGACACCACCAAGGCCGTCCTGCACTACCACCGCGAGGACGGGAACTACGACGGCTGGGGCCTGCACACCTGGACCGGCGCCAAGGACCCGACCGACTGGGCCAAGCCGCTCCAGCCGGTGAAGAAGGACGCCTACGGGGTCACCTTCGAGGTCCCGCTCGCCGAGGGCGCCACCTCGCTCAGCTACATCCTCCACAAGGGGGACGAGAAGGACCTCCCGAGCGACCAGTCCCTCGACTTCGCCGGCAAGGGCCACGAGGTCTGGATGCTCGGCGGCACCGCGAACTACCTCCTCCCGGCAGCCGCCGGGGTCCCCGCCCCCGACCTGACCAAGGCCGAGGCGCAGTGGATCGACGCCGACACCGTCGTCTGGAAGGTCAAGGCCACCGCCGCCACCAGCGAGCAGCTCGTCTACGCGCCGAACGGCGGGATCTCCGTCGTCGACGGGGCGCTCTCCGACGAGGGCCAGTGGCTGCGGCTCAACCCGACCGCCCTGACCGACGCGCAGAAGGCGAAGTACCCGCACCTCAAGGACTACCCGGCCTTCCAGGTCGACGTCCGCGACCGCGACCGGATCCGTGAATCCCTGCGCGGCCAGCTGATCGCCACCCAGCGCGCCGCCAACGGCGCCCTCCTCGCCGCCACCGGCGTACAGATCCCCGGCGTGCTCGACAGCCTGTACCCCAAGGCCACCGGCGCCGCCCTCGGCCCCGTCTTCGACAAGGGCACGCCCACGCTCTCCGTGTGGGCCCCCACCGCCCGTACCGTCGCGCTCGAACTGGACGGCAGGACCGTCCCGATGCGCCGCGACGACACCACCGGCATCTGGTCCGTCAAGGGAACCAGGTCCTGGAACGGCAAGCCCTACCGCTACGTCGTCCAGGTCTGGGCGCCCACCGTCCAGAAGCTCGTCACCAACAAGGTCACCGACCCCTACTCCACCGCCCTGACCACCGACTCCGCCCGCAGCCTCGTCGTCGACCTCGCCGACCCGAAGCTCGCGCCCGCAGGCTGGTCCGCCCAGAAGAAGCCCGCCGCCGTCCCGATCAGCGGCGCGCAGATCCAGGAACTCCAGATCCGCGACTTCTCCATCGCGGACCCCACCTCGAAGCACCCGGGCGAGTACCTCGCCTTCACGGACACCGCCTCCGACGGCATGAAGCACCTCAAGGAGCTCGCCGACTCCGGCACCTCCTACGTGCACCTGCTGCCCGCCTTCGACATCGGCACCATCTCCGAGAAGAAGTCCGACCAGCAGCAGCCCGCCTGTGACCTCAAGGTCTACGCCCCCGACTCCGCGGAGCAGCAGGCCTGCGTCACGGCCGCCGCCGCCAAGGACGGCTTCAACTGGGGCTACGACCCGCTGCACTACACCGTCCCGGAGGGCTCCTACGCCTCCGACCCGAACGGCACCAAGCGCACCGTCGAGTTCCGGGAAATGGTCCAGGGCCTCAACAACGCCGGACTGCGTACCGTCATGGACGTCGTCTACAACCACACCGTCGCCTCCGGCCAGGACGACAAGTCCGTCCTCGACCGGATCGTGCCCGGCTACTACCAGCGGCTCATGGACGACGGCTCCGTCGCCAACTCCAGCTGCTGCGCCAACACCGCGCCCGAGAACGCCATGATGGGCAAGCTCGTCGTGGACTCGATCGTCACCTGGGCCAAGCAGTACAAGGTCGACGGGTTCCGCTTCGACCTGATGGGCCACCACCCCAAGGCGAACATCCTCGCCGTGCGGAAGGCGCTCGACGCGCTGACCCTCGCCAAGGACGGCGTCGACGGAAAGAAGATCATCCTCTACGGCGAGGGCTGGAACTTCGGCGAGGTCGCCGACGACGCCCGCTTCGTCCAGGCCACCCAGAAGAACATGGCCGGCACCGGCATCGCCACCTTCGACGACCGCGCCCGCGACGCCGTGCGCGGCGGCGGCCCCTTCGACAGCGACCCCGGCGTCCAGGGCTTCGCCTCCGGCCTCTACACCGACCCCAACAACTCCACCGCCAACGGCACCGAGGCCGAGCAGAAGGCCCGCCTCCTGCACTACCAGGACCTGATCAAGGTCGGCCTCTCCGGCAGCCTCGCCGGCTACACCTTCACCGACACCTCCGGCAAGGAGGTCACCGGCGCCGGCGTCGACTACAACGGCCAGCCCGCCGGATACGCGGCCGCGCCCGGCGACGCCCTCGCCTACTCCGACGCCCACGACAACGAGAGCCTCTACGACGCCCTCGCGTTCAAGCTCCCCGCGGACACCTCGGCCGCGGACCGGGCCAGGATGCAGGTCCTCGCCATGGGCATCTCCACCCTCTCCCAGGGGCCCTCGCTCTCCCAGGCGGGCACCGACCAGCTGCGCTCCAAGTCCCTGGACCGCAACTCCTTCGACAGCGGCGACTGGTACAACGCCATCCACTGGAACTGCCAGGACGGCAACGGCTTCGGCCGGGGACTGCCGCCCGCCACGGACAACCAGGACAAGTGGTCGTACGCCGCACCGCTGCTGACCAACCCCAACCTCACCCCCGGCTGCGCGCAGATCAACGGCGCGTCCGCCGCCTACCAGGACCTGCTGAAGATCCGGAGCACCGAGAAGGCTTTCGCCCTCACCTCCGCCTCCCAGGTCCAGTCCACCCTCGCCTTCCCGCTCTCGGGCAAGGACGAGACCCCCGGCGTCATCACCATGACCCTGGGCGACCTGGTCGTCGTCATCAACGCCACCCCCTCCACCACCACCCAGAAGGTGGACACGGCCGCGGGCAAGAAGTACGCCCTGCACCCCGTGCAGGCGGCGGGCGCCGACCCCACCGTCAAGCAGTCCCGGTACGAAGTGGAATCCGGCAGCTTCACCGTCCCCGGACGGACCGTCGCCGTGTTTTCACATCGCTGACACCGAAGGGCTACGGTGTGACCGCACGCGTCGGCGACCGAGCCGCAGCGGCCCGGCGTCGAGCACCGTAACTCCGCGGTAGAACCGGCCGGTCACGGCGCCGCTCCTTCAGGGGAGGGGCGCCGGGGCCGGCCGGTCCGGCCGGGTGGCGGACACCGTCCGGCCCGTCGGCGCACCAGGCCCGAGCACGCCGGACGGTGATGATGAAGATCGTGGGAAACCTGCCCGAGGAGACGAGCAGTTTCATCGGCCGCAGCGTCGAACTCCTGCGCCTCGAATCCGCCCTGACGCCCTATTACCTCGTCGGCCACCGGCTCACCCCGCACCGCATGACCACACTCGTCGGCCCCGGCGGCGTCGGCAAGTCCCGCCTCGCCGGACGCGCCACCCGCCTCGTCGCCCACCGCTACCAGGACGGCGTCCGCTGGGCCGACCTCTCCCCCCTCTACGACGACGACCTGCTGCTGCCCACCGTCTCCGACGCCGTCGGCCTCGCCGACCACGCCCTGCGGATGCCCGTCGACGCGCTCTGCGAATGGCTCGCCGACAAGAACATGCTGCTCGTCCTCGACTCCTGCGAACACCTGCGCGCCCCCACCGCCCACCTCCTCGGCGAACTCCTCACCATCGCCCCCGGCCTGACCGTGGTCGCCACCAGCAGACAGCCCCTCGGCGTCCGCGGCGAGAACGTCGTGGAAGTCCCCCCGCTGCCCTATGAGGGCGAGAGCGACGCGCTCACCCTCTTCCGCGACCGGGTACGCGCCTCGGCCCCCGGCATCACCTTCCGGCGCCCCGCCGACACCAGGGCCGCCGACGAGATCTGCCGCCGCCTCGAAGGACTCCCGCTCGCCCTGGAACTGGCCGCCGCCTCCGCCCGCCGCCACACCCTGAGCCAGATCGCCGACCGCCTCGGCTCCCGCCTGGACATCCTCAGCGACGACTCCCCCCGCCCCCGCCGCCACCGCGCCCTCATCACCACCATCGGCTGGAGCCACGAGCTGTGCACCCCGCTCGAACGCCTCCTGTGGGCCCGCCTCACCCCGCTCCGCGGCGACTTCGACGACGAGGCCGCCCGGGAGGTCTGCGCCGGCGGGCCGCTCACCCCCGACGGGGTCACCGAAGCGCTGCGGGGACTCGTCGCCAAGTCCGTCGTCAAACGCGACGGCGACCGCCACCACATGCTCGACACCCTGCGCGAGTACGGCCGCATGTGGCTCGTCGAACTCGGCGCGGAGGAAGTGGCCGGCGCCGCCCGCCGGCACGCCGCCCGCTTCTTCCGCCTGGCCCGCCGCGCCCACACCGGCTGGACCGGCCGCGACCAGGTCGCCTGGTACCACAAGGTCTCCGAGAGCCACCTCGACCTCTGCGCCGCCCTCGACCACCTGCTGGTCCACGACATCCGCGCAGCACAGGAGATGGCCGGACGCGTCGGCTTCTTCTGGGGCTGCTGCGGCCACCTCACCGCCGCCCGGAGCTACGCCCGGCGCGCCCTGGAAGGCGGCCCCGTCGACGGACCCGACCGCACCAGACTGCTCTGGGTCATGGGCGTCGCGGCCCTGCTCCAGGGCGACTTCGAGGCCGCCGAACGGCTCGGCGCCCAGTGCACGGCCCATGCCGAGACCGACGGCGACGACGAGGGCATCCTCAACTCGACCTACCTGGCCGGGCTCACCCACATCATGAAGGGCGAACCGCGGACCGCCCTCGAAGCCGCCGACCGCGCCCTGCGCCTGACCGGGGCGAGACCGGTCGAATCCGCCTACCGCCTGCGCTGCCAGCTCATCACGGTCTTCTCCCTCAGCGGCCTCGGCCGGCTCGACGAGGCGGCCGAGGCCGCCGCCGTCCTCAGAGCCGCCTGCGAGGAGCACGACGAGCACTGGACCCGCAGCTACGCCGACTACCAACTCGCCCTGATCGCCCTGCTCCAGGGCCGCCCGGACGCCTCGGCCGCGCACGCCCGCACCATGCTCCAGGGCAAGCACCGGCTGCGCGACAGCTTCGGCATCGCCCTCGGCCTGGACATCCTCGCCTCCGCCATCGCCGCCCAGGGCCAGGGCGCCCGCGCCGCCCGGGTGTACGGCACCGGGCAGGTGTACTGGCGGATGGTCGGGCACCCCCAGCGCGGCACCCCCGACATCGCCCCGGTGCGCGAGACCTGCGAGCGCCGGGCCCGGGAGGCCGTCGGCGACGCCGCCTACCAGCGCGCCTTCGAGAGCGGCCGCACCGAGAGTGCCGAGGCGGGACTCGCCGCGGCGCTGTGGGACGGCTCCCGCATCTGAGAGCGCGGGTGAGGGGCGGGGTGCCTGGTGAGACCCGCTTGTGCGGCACGGGTGCCCCCCGTCAGAGTTGGCGACGACCATGTCCGCCCCACCCGCAACGGGAGCGCCTGATGCCTCACATCACCATCGACTACTCCGCCGGACTCGAAGACGCCTTCGACAGCCGGGGCTTCGCCGCCGAGCTGCACCCGCTGATAGCCCGGACGATCACCACCTCGGCCGCGGCCTGCAAGACCAGGCTCCGCCGGGTCGAGCAGACGCTGTTCGGCGAGGGCGCCGTCGACGGTTCGCTCATCTACGTCGTCATCGCCATACAGCCCGGCCGCACCCCGGAGCTGCGGGGGCAGCTCACCGAGTCAGTCCTCGCGCTGCTGGACGAACACCTCAAGCCGGCCGACGGCCACCGGATCGACACCGTGGTCGAGACCCGCGACCTCGACCTCTCGTACCGCAGGAACTAAAGCGTGTTGTGGGCCCTTCGGCCTACGGCCCGTTCCTCCGCGCGACCACCGGTCACGGCTGCCGCTGCGGGGGGACGGCGGGCACCCCGGCGGTCAGCGTGCCGAGACGGGTGAGCAATTCGCCGAACGGGCCGTCCGAGGGCTCCTGTTCGATGACCCGCAGCACGATGGTGGCCAACTCCTGGTCGTACGCGGCGCTCACGGCGGCCAGCGCCGCGAAGTCGTGCACCAGCTGGAGTTCCAGCTCGGCGCGGGGGACGCGCTTGCCGTCCAGCCAGAGCAGCGCCGTCGCCTCGGCGAGCGACACCCAGGTGCGTACCACCAACTCCAGCCGGGCGGAGGGGACCTCGACTTCGAGGTGGGCGAGTATCTGCTCGTACGCGGCCTGCCGCACCCCGTCGATCATGGCGTTGGTGGTGGAGGAACCGGCCGCCGGGCCGCCCCGCATGAGCGCGGAGAAGCCGGGCCCGTGATCCTCCACGAAGTCGAAGAACCGGCCCATCACCCTCAACAGGCGCGTGCCCAGCGGGCCTTCGCGCGGCTCCACGAACCGCTCCGCCAGCTCGTCGGCGGCCCGGCGCAGCGCGGCCTCGTACAGGTTCTGCTTGCCGGGGAAGTAGTGGTACACCAGCGGGCGGGAGATGCCCGCGGCGGCGGCGATCTCGTCGATCGACACCTCGTCGGGGGAGCGACTGCTGAACAACTCCAGTGCGACGCCGATCAACTGCTGTCTGCGCTCGTCGACACCCATTCGGCGCCGCACCCCGGTGGTCATGCGAACAGCCTAACCGGGGCGCGGAGGGCGGCGGGACCGGCCCGGCCAACCTACAGATCGAGGACCAGTCGCCCGCCCCGGCACCGGGAGACGCAGATCAGCATCGAATCGGCGCGTTCCGCGTCCGTCAGCAGCTCGTCACGGTGGTCGATCTCGCCGTCCAGCACCCGCTGTTGGCAGGTGCCGCAGAAGCCCTGCTCGCAGGAGTACGAGACATGGGGCAGCTCCTCGCGCACCGCCGACAGCACCGACTGGCCCGCCGCCACGGACACCGTCCGGCCCGAGCGCGCCAACTCAACCTCGAACCCACCCGAGTCGGCGCCGGTGTCCGTGTCCGGCCCGGTGGCCGCGAACCGCTCCAGGTGAAGGGTGCACCCGTCCGGCAGGGCGGCGGCGACCGCGTCCATCAGGGGGCCGGGGCCGCACACGTACACGGCGGTCCCCGGCGCGAGCGCGGCGAGCGCACCGGCCACGTCCGGGTGCCCGGCGGTGTCCTGCGGGACGACCGTCACCCGGTCCCCGTCCGCGCCGAGCTTCTCGATCTCGTCGAGGAAGGGCATGGCGGCCCGCGACCGGCCCCCGTACAGCAGCCGCCAGGGCGCCCCGGACGCGGCGACCGCCCGCAGCATGGGCAGGACCGGGGTGATCCCGATGCCGCCCGCGACGAAGAGGTAGCCGTCCGCGTCCACCAGCGGGAAGCGGTTGCGGGGCGCCCGTACTCCGACCTCCTCGCCCTCGTGGAGCCGGGCGTGCACCTCGCGGGAGCCGCCCCGCCCGTCCTCGGCCAGCCGGACCGCCACCGTGTACGTCCCCGGGTCCGCCGGGTCGCCGCAGAGGCTGTACTGCCGCACGGCACCCGAGGGCAGTACCAGGTCGAGATGGGCTCCCGGCTCCCACTCGGGCAACTCGGGCCCCTCCAGCCGCAGCTGGACGACGCCCTCGGCGGGCGAGGTCCGCTCGGTGATCAGCAGCCGCCGGACGGTGGTGGCGCGGCGTCCCGGCCGCCCGGAGACGGGTTCCTCCAGGGCGGGCATCGGCCAGAGCGGGGAGGCGGCGACACGCTCGCGCAGCGCCCGCCGGGCGAGCAGCGCGGCACCGGCACCGGCGACCAGCAGCACGATGCGGACACGGGGCAGGGGCAGGGCCATGGGTCAGTGGTCTCCCGTCGTACGGGCCTCGGCGGCGAGTGCCGCGGGCGAGCGGGCGAGATAGCCGACGGCCTGGGCGGTGCTGCCGGTCCGCGAGGGGTGGTAGCGGCGGCTCAGGTAGTCGGGGACGGACCGCAGGATCTCCGCCGCCGGGGGCAGGGTGCCCTGCTTGCCGCTGTTGTGGAGCGCCCGGAACGACGCCCGGCCGTCGGGGAGTTCCGGGTCGTTCTCCATGAAGAAGCGGACCCCGCGCTGCCAGAGGAAGACCAGCGCGGAGAAGGCGGTGGCCCAGGTCCGCACCCGGCGCCGGTAGCCGCCGTCCACGTGCAGGAACACCTCGAACGCCACCGAGCGGTGCTCGACCTCCTCGGCGCCGTGCCACCGCAGCAGGTCCAGCATCGTGGGGTCGGCGCCCCGCCGGTCGAGGGCGTCCGCGTTGAGTATCCAGTCGCCGAGGAACGCCGTGTAGTGCTCGATCGCCGCCGTCATCGCCACCCGCTCCATGAGCCACCACTCCCGCGCCCGCCCGGGCGGCAGGGTCCGGTCGCCCAGCAGCTTCTCGAAGAACCAGTCCACCTGCGCGGTGTACGGCGTCGGGTCGAGCCCCAGTTTCTTCAGGTGCGGCAGGACGTCGTCGTGGGCCTGCGAGTGGACGGCCTCCTGGCCGATGAACCCGATGACGTCCGCGCGGAGCCGTTCGTCGCGGATGTACGGGAGCACCTGCCGGTACACCTGGATGAACCAGCGCTCCCCGGCCGGCAGCAGCAGATGGAGGACGTTGATCGTGTGCCCGGCGAAGGGATCGCCGGGCACCCAGTGCAGCGGGGTGTGCTCCCAGTCGAACGAGACGTTACGGGGCTTGAGGGGCGTCCGCTCCGAAGTGACCGCCGCCGGCTGCTTGTTGGACATGGTGTCAATGTACTGACGGGTACGGTGCAGGACCAGATGCGTGCAGGCCCTTCCTCGGAGCGGTCGCGCGTGCGGGCGCCCGAGGCCGGCCGCGGACGGCACGAGGCCCCGGCCCACGCGGTACGAATCCGCGCGGACCGGGGCCTCGTTCGTGACAACAGACCTGTCAGGGGGCGTACTTGTATCCCACGCGGCGGACGGTCTGGATCGAGTGGCGGTGCTGGGCGCCCAGCTTGCGGCGCAGCCGGGCGACGTGGACGTCCACGGTCCGGCCGTCGCCGACGTGACCGTAACCCCAGACGGTGGTCACCAACTGGTCGCGGGTGTGCACCCGGTGGGGGTGGGCGACCAGGTGGGCGAGGAGCTCGAACTCCAGGTAGGTGAGGTCGAGCGCCACTCCGTCCACCGTCGCGATGCGCCGGGTGGAGTCGATGAGCACCGGACCGTCCGTCGTGGACGCGGCGGGAGCCTCGCGCACCACGGCCTGCGGGGCGAGCACGCCCTGCGGGAGCGCTCCCGCGGCGAAGGGCCGGGCGTCCGGGAACGCGCCGGCGAGAGCGGCCTGCTGGTCGGCCGGTACGAGGACGAGGTAGCCGATCATGGGCGGCCGCCCCGGCAGGGTGGGCAGGGAGTGCTGAGGCGCGGGCAGCCACGTGGCCCCCGGCGGCAGGAAGTCGGCCATGTCGGTCAGCCGGACGACGTCGTCACGGTCGACGGCACGGAGCCGACGGTTGGGGGAGTGGGTGCGGGCGGTGGTGGTGGCCGCAGCGGGGGCCGCCGATGCCGCGGTGGCGGCGGAGGCGGAGAGAGAACGGGCGTTCGCCATGAGGGTCAGCTCTTTCGCGCGAGGAGTCGTCGAGGGACGTACGTCGTGCGCGCGGGCCGAAGACCGGGGTGAGCGGCTTTAGAGGGCCTGCGCGTTCCTCGCGCGGCAACACACCCGGTCGAAGTCGTGGTGCTGACGGGAAGGCCAGAACGGCTCAAGGTCGCTGCGACCCGATGAGGTGTACTGGAAGCCGGCCATGAGCCCATTGAAGCAGAGAATGTGGCGCGGCAGCAGTCTCCTCTCACCCGTCGATACGGACCCTTTGCGTCGCGCTTCTCACACCCGGCCCCCGGACCGCGCCCGCACCCGCCCTGACCTGGCCCGACTCCTCAGCCCACCAGCCGCTTCCGCCAGTCGGGCAGCGGCAGCTCGATCGCCTTCGACGGATTGCCGTCCCACTCCACGGTCAGTCCGGCGTCCCGGAGCGCCGCCGCCACCTCGCCCCCGACCGCGGTGGTGGTCTCCTCGGAGTCGTCGAACCCGCCGTAGTACAGCGCGAGTCCATGGCCCGCCGCCGCGCTCGCGGTGCCCTGGGAGTGGAAGAAGACGAATCCCCGCGCCGACTCGTCCTCCGCCCACACCTCGCTCATCCCGCAGGAACGGCAGCAGGTGAAGTTCTGCCGGGCGGTCAGACCGGCCGCGTCCAGGGCGGCGAACGCGCGCTCCAGCCGGTCGGCGTCGCTCACCCCCGTCCACCGCTCCTGCTCCTCCACCCGCTCCAGCCAGAGCCGCTCGACGACGGCCCGCGCCTGCTCCCGGGTGACGGGCGACACCCCGTCCTTCGTCAGGCAGTCGGCCGCCCATCCGGTCAGCGTCTCCACCGTGCCGAACCCGCCACGGAGTTCACCCCGGACGGCCTCCTCCAGCCGTGCCAGGACCTCCGGTTCCGGAGCGGGTACGGGCTCCGCCGCGGGCAGCCCCAGGGGCTCCCAGCCGATCCCCGCGTCCCACTCCTCCTCCTGCCGCGCCCAGCCGACCATGGCCCCGGCGACCCGCTCCGGGTCGGACAGCTCGGCCCGGTAGTGGTCGGTCGGGCCGCCCGCGCGGTACTCCAGCTCGTACGGGCCGTCCCCCTCCTGCCAGACCTGCACGAACCGTCCGGGCCGGTCCGGCACCCGCTGCACCACCAGGAACCGGTTCTCCGGCCCGCCGATCCCGAGGACCAGGTCCGTCAACCCGTCCGCCGTCGGGCGCGTGTACGTCTGTCGGCCCTCGGTCTCCACCTTGATCTCCAGCATGGAGCCACTCTGGCACGCTCCACCGACAGCGCCCCGCCCGCGGGCCGATAACCTGCCCGCAGAGCGCGCCGACGACGGCCCGCGCGCCGAACGAAGGCTGAGCGACCGGTGATCCGAGACCTGTACAACGTCCGCCCGCAGCCCATGGAGGGCGACCCCACCCCCCTGACCGAGGACGAGGAGCGGCGCGCGCGGGCCACGCTCTTCCACGACCTCGGCACCGTGATCGCCGAACGCGGCTGGGTCCGCTTCCCCGCGTACTCGCCGGAGGAACGCCGCCGGCTCGTCGACGTCGCGCACCGGCTCGGTGAGCACTGGGGGCAGCGGGTCCACGTCGTGGCCGAGGACCAGTGCGCGCTGAGGCTCCACCTGGACGGGTACGGCACGCTGCCGGCCGGGTGAGGGCGTGACGGCGTGACCGCGTGAGGGACGGTCCGGCCGCGCACTCCACCGCGAGTCATGTGCCCCCGTACGTACGACGAGAGGCGCCCACCGGAAAACCCGGTGGGCGCCTCTCGTCGTACGGGGAGGTGCGGGGGATCAGCCCTGGTCGGCCTTCTCCAGCGCGGTGCAGCAGGTGTCGACGATCAGCCGCGTGACGACGTAGGGGTCGACGTTGGCGTTCGGGCGACGGTCCTCGATGTAGCCCTTCTGGTCCTGCTCGACCTGCCACGGGATACGGACCGAGGCGCCGCGGTCGGAGACGCCGTAGCTGTACTCGTTCCACGGGGCGGTCTCGTGCAGACCGGTCAGACGCTCGTCGATGCCGGCGCCGTAGTTCTTGACGTGGTCGAGCGGCTTCGAGCCCTCGCCCAGCGACTCGCACGCGGTGATGATCGGGGCGTAGCCCTCACGCATCGCCTTGGTGGAGAAGTTGGTGTGCGCACCGGCGCCGTTCCAGTCGCCCTTGACCGGCTTCGGGTCGAGGGTGGCGGAGACGTTGAAGTCCTCGGCGGTGCGGTAGAGCAGCCAGCGGGCGATCCACAGCTGGTCGGAGACCTCCAGCGGGGACAGCGGACCGACCTGGAACTCCCACTGACCGGGCATGACCTCGGCGTTGATGCCGGAGATGCCGAGACCGGCCTTCAGGCAGTTGTCGAGGTGCTTCTCGACGATCTCGCGGCCGAAGATCTCGTCCGAGCCGACACCGCAGTAGTAGCCGCCCTGCGCGGCCGGGAAGCCGCCCTCGGGGAAGCCGAGCGGACGGTGGCCCGAGAAGAAGGTGTACTCCTGCTCGATGCCGAAGATCGGCTCCTGCGAGGCGAAGCGCTCGGACACCGGACGCAGCGCGGCACGGGTGTTGGTCGGGTGCGGCGTCATGTCGATGTTGAAGACCTCGCACAGCACGAGGACGTCGTCACCGCCGCGGATCGGGTCCGGGCAGGTGAAGACCGGCTTCAGCACGCGGTCGGAGGCGTGACCCTCGGCCTGGTTCGTGCTCGAACCGTCGAAGCCCCAGATGGGCAGCTCCGCGCCGTCGGCCAGGATGCGCGTCTTCGAGCGCAGCTTGGCGGTCGGCTCGGTGCCGTCTATCCAGATGTACTCAGCCTTGAACGTCACGGAAGCCATCCTTTGCGGGTGCTGCGAGGTCTATGCGCGCAGCTTGGCAAGACGCGATTTCCCAACCGTTGCCCCAATGTGAACCCCGTGTTACCGACGTTTTCCGCGCGTGAACCACGTCACAGCCGTGGACCGCCCCGCCCCCGGGCCTCCCCGGCCGTACGGGTACGAGCCCCGGCGGCAGCCGCGTGTGCCGCCGCCCGCACCCCTCGCGAGCTCGTCGTATACGGGGCCGCGCCCGTGGGCCGTACCCGGCCCGGGCCGCACACTGGTACCCATGACGACTTCCGCGACCCCCCTGCGCATCGGACTGCTCGGCACCGGACCGTGGGCCCGCAGGACCCACGCCCCCGCCCTCGCCGCCCACCCCGGCGCCGAACTGACCGGGGTGTGGGGCCGCCGCCCCGAAGCGGCGACCGCCCTGGCCGACGCCCACGGGGTCCCGGCCTTCACCGGCGACGACGGCCTCGACGCGCTGTTCGCCGCCAGCGACGCCGTCGCCATCGCCCTGCCGCCGGACGTGCAGGCCCCGATCGCGGCCCGCGCCGCTGCCGCCGGATGCCACCTCCTGCTCGACAAGCCGGTCGCCACCACCGCGGCCGGCGCCCACGAGGTCGCCGACGCCGCCGCCCGGGCCGGTGTCGCCTCCGTCGTCTTCTGCACCCTGCGCTTCGCCCCCGCGACGGCCGCCTGGATCGCCGAACAGGCCGCGCTGGACGGGTGGTTCACCGCACGCGGCCAGTGGCTCGGCGCGCTCTACGCCCCCGGATCGACCAGCGAGTACGCCGCCTCCCCGTGGCGCGGCGACAAGGGCGGCCTCTGGGACGTGGGCCCGCATGTCCTCTCCGTACTCCTCCCGGTCCTCGGCGACGTGACGGAACTGACCGCCGTCCGGGGCCCGTCCGACACCGCGCACCTGGTGCTCCGCCACACCTCCGGCGCCTCCAGCACCGCCACCCTCGGCCTCGCCGCCCCGCTCGGCGCGGCCGGCACCGACCTCGAACTCCGCGGCGAGCACGGCGTCGCCACCCTGCCCCGCTGGGGCGGCGCCCTGGACGCCTTCGCCGGAGCCGTCGACGCGCTGGCGGAAGCCGTACGCACCGGAGAACCGCACCCCTGCGACGTACGGTTCGGGACACGCCTGACCGAGCTGCTGGCGGAGGCCGAAGCGCAGATGGGGCCGGCGGACCGGGCCTGAGCCCTCTCAGCCGGCTTCGCGCGACAGGCGGCCGGGGAGGTCGGTGAGCCGCTCGACGCGGAACACCGTCCCGTCGGCCGCCGGCGACGGCCCACCCGTGACGAAGTCGATGCCGCGGTCCAGCCAGATGCCGGTGAGCCCGGCGAGGTTCGCCGCGTGCACGTCGCTCGACAGCATGTCGCCCACGTTGGCCGCCCGCGCCGGTTCCGTCCCCATCCACGCGCAGGCGGCGGCGTAGGCGGCGGGCTTGGCCGCGCCGAGCTCGGCCGGGGTGAGCACCGCCTCGAAGTGCTCCAGAAGACCGAAGCGGGCGAGTTTGGCGCGCTGCTGCCCGGGGTCCCCGTTGGTGAGGACCGCCAGCCGCGGAGCCCGGGGCAACTGCTTCAGTGCCTCCAGGCACGGCTCGACGTCGGCATAGGTCTCCCAGGACTCCTCGAACGCGGCGAGGTAGTGGCCGTCGATCCAGGCATCCAGCGACTCGGGGCGCTCCGGAACCGGCTCGCCGAGCAGCGGCAGGAACGAACGCGCCCTGCGCCGGTGGTGCTCGGCGAAGGAGCACTCGCCGGCCAGGTACTCCCGCATGTGGCGCGCCTCCAGCGCCCACCACGCCGCGGCCAGCTCCTCCGGCGGAGCCGTCGCGCCCGGCGCGTCCCGGACGATCCGGCCGATCGTCTTCCAGACCGCGCTGCGATGATCGACGAGAGTCCCGTCCAGATCGAAGAAGATCACATCTGTCATGACGTGATCATCGTGCAGCGTCCGGGTCCAGGAGACGGACATCGCGATTCTCCCCGCGGAACGCGTGAACCCGACGGCCGGCTCCCGGCCGGGGCGCGCCGCTCACTCCGTACGACCCAACGCCTCCCGTACCGCCTCCTCCGAGCGTCCCACCACGGCCGTCCCGTCGTCCGCGGTGATGATCGGCCGCTGGATCAGCGCCGGTTGGGCGGAGAGCGCCCCGATCCAGCGGTCGCGATCCGCCGCCTCCCGGGGCCACCCGCCGATCCCCAGCTCCTTCGCCACGGCCTCCCCGGTCCGGGTGATGTCCCACGGCTCCAGCCCGAGCCGGTCCAGCACCGTCCGGATCTCGTCCGGCGTCGGCACGTCCTCCAGATACCTGCGCACGGTGTACGACGCCCCCTCCGCGTCCAGCAGCGAAACGGCGCTCCGGCACTTCGAGCAACGCGGATTGATCCAGATTTCCATGCCACCGAGGATACGGCGGAAGAGTCCCGGAGCGAGGGCTGAAATCCCCTCTGGCCAGGGGCGATTGTCAGTGCGAGGCGGTAAAATGGAGGCAGTTCGTGAGGGTTCCACCACCGCGCCAGGAGGTTGCCGATGGCCGTCGCCGCAGTCACGACCAAGCCGCTCGACCCGACGCTCCACGCCCCGTTCCTACCGATGCAGCCGTTCGCCGCGCCGCAGCCCAAGAAAAGGCTCCCGGCGGGCCGCCCCCGCGAGTGGTACATCGCCCACAACCGCCGCCTGAAGGCCATGCGGCTGACGATCGCCCTGCTCGACTCCGGCGTCTACCAGCCCTCCAGCGCCAGCAACCACCGCATACGCCGCGCCGCCGAGCGCCTCGGCATCCACCCGCCGTCCGACGCCACCTGCCGCATGGTCCGCACCCTGATCCGCTACGGCCGCTGACGGCTCCGTTCCACAGAAGGCCGCGCCCCGCATCCCCGTCTCTCCGGGGTGCGGGGCACGGCCGTTCGGCCTCCGACCGGTTGTCAGCGGTGGCTGACAGACTCCCGGCATGTCACTCGCCACCCTGACCTTCGACCACTGGTGCGCCCTGGACGGGGCCACCGCACTCCGCCACGCCGAGGAGGCCGCCCGCCAGGTGGGCGGCACCCTGGCCGAGTGGGAGAGCGACCCGGCGCGGGGCCGGGTCCCGCACCGCGCGGTGATCGAACGGGACGGACAGCGGTACGCCCTGATACCCGGCGGCGAGGTGCGGGTCGGATTCGACGTGGCGGCGTGGACCCCGACCGCCGAACAGCTCCGCTCCTACCGCGAGGAGACCCTCGCGGGCGGCTTCGGCTTCGGAGCCGACCTCTCCGCCCACCTGGCCGAGGTCCTCACGCCCCGTCGCACGGTCACCCTCCCCACCGTCCTCATGGCGGTCGAGGCCGAGCCACTGCCCGACGTACCGTCCGAGGTCCCCGGCCTGCTCGCCGCCCGGGGCCTGCGTCCGCCCACCCCCGACGAGTGGGAGCACGCCTGCGGCGCCGGCGCCGAGACCCTCTTCCGCTGGGGCGACACGTACCCCACCGACCACTCCCCGTACGGCGACGGCACAGGCCCGCACCGCCTGCCCAACGCCTTCGGCCTGCACATCGGCTACGACGTGTACGAGGCGGAGATGACCGGCGACCCCGCCCGCGTCCACGGCGGCGACGGCGGCGAGGCCGTCTGCGGCGGCTACGGCACCTTCCTGAGCTGGCTGCCCCTCGCCACCGCCCACCACAACCCCGGGATCGCGGAGTTCCTGCACTCGCCCGACGGCGAGGACCTGTACGAGGACTTCTCGGTCCGGGCGGTCATCGAGCTGGGGTGACGGGGGGTCCGGGCCGGCAGCGACGGACGGACGAACGAAAGGAGCGCCGCCGCCACCCGCCGAGGGGTGGAGACGACGCTCCTTTTCGATCGGAAGCCGCCCCGGGGGTACCGGGAGCCGCTCCTTAGAGGTCGAAGTACAGCTCGAACTCGTGCGGGTGCGGCCGCAGCTGGATCGGGGCGATCTCGTGGGTGCGCTTGTAGTCGATCCACGTCTCGATCAGGTCGGTGGTGAAGACACCGCCGGCCTGGAGGTACTCGTTGTCCTGCTCCAGCGCCTCGAGGACGGCCGGGAGCGAGGTCGGGACCTGCTGGACGTTGGCGTGCTCCTCCGGAGCCAGCTCGTACAGGTCCTTGTCGATCGGCTCGGCCGGCTCGATCTTGTTCTTGACGCCGTCGAGGCCGGCCATCAGGAGCGCCGCGAACGCGAGGTACGGGTTCGAGGACGGGTCCGGGGCGCGGAACTCGACGCGCTTGGCCTTCGGGTTCGAGCCGGTGATCGGGATGCGCATCGCGGCGGAGCGGTTGCGCTGCGAGTACACCATGTTGACCGGGGCCTCGAAGCCGGGGACCAGGCGGTGGTACGAGTTCACCGTCGGGTTGGTGAAGGCCAGCAGCGACGGGGCGTGCTTGAGGATGCCGCCGATGTAGTAGCGGGCCATGTCCGACAGGCCGGCGTAACCCTGCTCGTCGTAGAAGAGCGGCGAACCGTTCTGCCACAGCGACTGGTGCACGTGCATGCCCGAGCCGTTGTCGCCGAAGATCGGCTTCGGCATGAAGGTCGCGGTCTTGCCGTTGCGCCAGGCGACGTTCTTCACGATGTACTTGAAGAGCATCAGGTCGTCGGCCGCGGCGAGCAGCGTGTTGAACTTGTAGTTGATCTCGGCCTGGCCGGCGGTGCCGACCTCGTGGTGCTGGCGCTCGACCTGGAGGCCGTTCTTGTCCAGCTCCAGGGAGATCTCGGCACGCAGGTCGGCGAAGTGGTCGACCGGCGGGGTCGGGAAGTAGCCGCCCTTGTAACGGACCTTGTACCCGCGGTTGTTCTCGACCGCACCGGTGTTCCAGGCGCCGGCCTCGGAGTCGATGTGGTAGAAGCTCTCGTTCGCCGACGTCTGGAAGCGGACGTTGTCGAAGACGTAGAACTCGGCCTCGGGACCGAAGTAGGCGGTGTCGGCGAAGCCGGTGGAGGCGAGGTACGCCTCGGCCTTCTTGGCCACGTTCCGCGGGTCACGGCTGTACTGCTCGCCGGTGATCGGGTCGTGGATGAAGAAGTTGATGTTGACCGTCTTGTCGCGGCGGAAGGGGTCCACCCGGGCGGTCGACAGGTCGGCGCGGAGCGCCATGTCGGACTCGTGGATGGCCTGGAAGCCGCGGATCGACGAACCGTCGAAGGCGAGTTCCTCGGCCGGGTCGAAGCTCGCTGCCGGGATGGTGAAGTGCTGCATCACACCGGGCAGGTCGCAGAAGCGGACGTCGATGAACTTCACGTCGTTGTCCGCGACGTACTTCTGCACTTCGTCGGCGTTCTGGAACATCCAACTCCTCCTACTCCCGGCCCGGAGGGACGGGGTTGTAGCTCGTGTGTGTCGCCAGTGCGGTGGCGCACGTTGAGGGCGACCTTAGGCAGACGGGATTTCCCAAGCATGACCCATTTGTTTCGCCCAAGTTAACCGGGCGCGCGGTGGGGGGCACCCCAACGCCTCATCCCGTGCCCCGGGCGGCAGGAAGCAAACCCGCTCGCAGTACCGTGGTCGGGTGGACAACAGGCAAGCAATCGGATCGTGGCTCTCCGGCCCCCAGGCCGCCGCCGAGGAGATGGGCGTCGACTTCGGCTACCGGGGCAAGCGCCTCGGCCTGCCCGAGCAGGGCCCGGGGGCCGTGGCCCCGCTCGGCCGCCGCTTCGGGGCGATCTTCATCGACTGGGCGCTGTGCATGGTGATCGCATACGGGCTCATCGCTCCCGGTGACCAACAGGCCGCCGGCAACTGGGCGTTGCTCGTCTTCCTGGTCATGAGCTTCCTCACCGTCGGCACTCTCGGCTTCACTCCCGGCAAGCGCCTGCTGCGTCTGCGGGTCGTCTCCCAGGACGGCGGACGGTTCGGTCTGGTGCGCGTCCTCGTACGGAGCGTCCTGCTGGTCCTGGTGATCCCGGCTCTCATCTGGGACCGCGACGGGCGCGGACTGCACGACCGGCTCTCCCGGTCCGTCCAGGTCCGCCTCTGACCCTGCCGGGAGCCCCCGGCGGCGCCCCGCGCGCCCCCGGGCCCGGGGCTGCTCCCGCCGGCCCCGGAAAAGGGCCGGGAGCGTTCCGCCATCCGGACAACCGCATCCGTACGATGACCCGTCCCGTTCACCATGTGGACGAAGCCACCATGTGGGCGGCACAGGAGCACGCGACGGGACGGCGGGCGCACGGGACGGGTGCGCGGTGGCGCACCAACCCCCGCGAGCCGATCCACGTACCACCCGCACGCGAAGAGGGGCGGCCCCCCCCCGGGAGGGGGGGGGCGCCCCCAAGCTGGTGGGGGTGTCG
>NZ_JBSFHV010000035.1:0-73639 GCF_053597235.1 Streptomyces sp. NPDC001493 | reverse complement strand
CGGCGTCGTCGAACAGACCCGCCGCCACGCCGCCGTCGCCGCCCTCCTCCGCGTCCCCCACGTCGTCCTCGCCGTCAACAAGATGGACCTCGTCGGGTACGAGGAGCCGGTGTTCGCCGCGATAGCCAAGGAGTTCACCGCGTACGCGGCCTCCCTCGGCGTCCCGGAGATCACCGCGATCCCCATCTCCGCGCTGGCCGGGGACAACGTCGTGGACCCGTCCGCGCACATGGACTGGTACGGCGGCCCGACGGTCCTGGAGCACCTGGAGACCGTCCCGGTCAGCCACGACCTCACCGAATGCCCGGCGCGTTTCCCGGTGCAGTACGTGATCCGGCCGCAGACCGCCGAGCACCCGGACTACCGGGGCTACGCGGGCCAGATCGCCTCCGGTGTGCTGCGGGTCGGCGAGCCCGTCACCGTACTGCCCTCGGGCCGTACGACCACGGTCGCGGGCATCGACGCGCTGGGCGTGAGCGTGGACACCGCGTGGGCCCCGCAGTCGGTGACCGTGCGGCTCGCGGACGACGTGGACGTCTCGCGCGGCGACCTGATCGCGCCGAGCGGCAGCCTCCCGGCCTCGACCCAGGACGTCGAGGCGACCGTCTGCCACGTCGCCGACCAGCCGCTCTCGGTCGGCCAGCGGGTGCTGCTGAAGCACACCACGCGCACGGTCAAGGCGATCGTGAAGGACATCCCCTCGCGGCTCACCCTCGACGACCTCTCCCAGCACCCCGCCCCGGGGCAGCTGGTCGCCAACGACATCGGGCGGGTGGTGGTGCGTACCGCCGAACCGCTCGCGCTCGACGCGTACGCCGACTCCCGGCGTACCGGCTCGTTCCTCCTGATCGACCCCGCGGACGGTACGACCCTCTCGGCCGGCATGGCGGGCGCCTCGTTCGCCGAGGCCGCCCGGGGCGCGTCCGTACCCGAAGCGGCCGACGACGACGCCGAATGGGACTTCTGATGGGAACCGACTTCTTCTCCTCCTTCGCGAAGGAGGGCGGCCGGGTGGGCAGCGGTGCCCTCGGCAGCGGCCAGGGCGGAGTGGCGCGATGTGCGCGATGACGTACGCGCACTGCCTGCGCGCCCTCCCGCACCACACGCACCGCCCGTACCGCCGAAGACCTGCCGACCGCCCGGCCGCTTCCCCGGAGTCCCGAGGGACGTAGAGCCCGGCCAACGAGAGGAAAGCCTCCCGTGCCAGCCACCCGTACCACCGTCCGCCGCAGCCTCGTCGCTGCCGCCGCACTGCCGCTGCTCGCCGTGGTTCTCACCGCCTGCGGCTACGGCTCCGAGTCGACCGACGACGACTCGAAGAAGACGGACGCCGCCGCCACCGCCGGGGCGAAGAAGCTCTCGGCTGACGCCGTGAGCATCGGGTACTTCCCGAACCTCACGCACGCCACCGCCCTGGTCGGAGTCCAGGAGGGCACCTTCCAGAAGGAGCTCGGCGGTACGAAGGTCAAGACCTCGACCTTCAACGCGGGCCCGTCCGAGATCGAGGCGCTCAACGCCGGTTCGATCGACATCGGCTTCATCGGCCCCTCGCCGTCCATCAACGGCTTCACCAAGTCCCAGGGCAAGGGCCTGCGGATCATCGGTGGTTCGGCCTCCGGCGGCGTGAAGCTCGTCGTCAACCCGGACAAGATCAAGACGCTGGCGGACCTCAAGGGCAAGAAGATCGCCACCCCGCAGCTCGGCAACACGCAGGACGTGGCGTTCCTCAACTGGATATCCGAGCAGGGCTGGAAGGTCGACGCGCAGAGCGGCAAGGGCGACGTCTCCGTCGTCCGCTCGGACAACAAGGTGACGCCGGACGCCTACAAGGCCGGTTCCCTGGACGGTGCCTGGGTTCCCGAGCCGACGGCTTCCAAGCTGGTCTCCGAGGGCGCCAAGGTGCTGCTCGACGAGACGACGCTGTGGCCGGACAACAAGTTCGTCATCACCAACATCATCGTGTCGCAGAAGTTCCTGACCGAGCACCCCGACGTGGTCGAGGCGGTCCTGCGCGGTTCGGTGAAGACGAACAAGTGGATCAACGAGAACCCGGACCTGGCCAAGGCGTCCGCCAACAAGGCGCTGGAGGCGCTGAGCGGCAAGGCGCTCGCCCCCGAGATCCTCGACCCGGCCTGGAAGTCGATCCTGGTCACCAATGACCCGCTGGCCGCCACGCTGAACGCGGAGGCCGACCACGCGGTGAAGGCGGGCCTGCTGGAGAAGCCCAACCTGGACGGCATCTACGACCTGACCCTGCTCAACAAGGTCCTGAAGGCCGAGGGCGAGCCCGCGGTCGACGACGCCGGTCTCGGCGTCAAGTAGTCCGTGTTGTGAAAGTTTCACCTGTCGGGCGACGCCCGGCACGCACGCTCGCCACGTTGTCGGGATCACCCCGATACATCCAGTATCGGGGCGACCCTCCGCCTTGCGATCGCACGCACCGGACGACGCCCGACCCGCCCTCCGGGCGGCCGGCGCTACTTTCACAACACGCCCCAGTCCGTCCGCCCACCCGAACCAGGATTCCCAGGAGGTGACGACCATGGCGACCAGTACTCTCACCAAGGCCGAGGACCGCGCGTCGGTCGAGCACGCCGCTCGTATCACCCACGTATCGAAGTCCTTCGCCGGACCCACCGGTCAGCAGCTCGTCCTGGACGACATCACGCTCGATGTCGCTCCCGGCGAGTTCGTCACCCTCCTGGGAGCCTCCGGGTGCGGCAAGTCGACGCTGCTCAACCTGGTGGCGGGACTCGACCGCCCGTCCGCGGGGTCCATCGAGACCCCCGGCGGGCGGCCGGCCCTGATGTTCCAGGAGCACGCCCTCTTCCCGTGGCTGACGGCGGGCAAGAACATCGAACTCGCCCTGCGGCTGCGCGGGGTGGCCAAGGCCGAGCGCCGCCCCGAGGCGGAGCGGCTGCTCGAACTCGTACGCCTCGGCGGGGCGTACGGCAAGCGGGTGCACGAGCTCTCCGGCGGTATGCGCCAGCGCGTCGCGATGGCCCGCGCGCTCGCCCAGGACAGCCAACTGCTGCTGATGGACGAGCCGTTCGCGGCGCTCGACGCGATCACCCGCGACGTGCTGCACGACGAACTCACCCGGATCTGGCGGGAGACCAACGCCTCGGTCCTCTTCGTCACCCACAACGTGCGCGAGGCGGTGCGCCTCGCCCAGCGGGTCGTACTGCTGTCGTCCCGGCCGGGACGGATCGCCCGCGAGTGGACGGTCGGCATCGAACACCCGCGCCGCATCGAGGACTCCGCCGTGGCGGAGCTGTCCGTCGAGATCACCGAAGAACTGCGTGGGGAGATCCGCCGCCATGGCCAGCACTGACATCAAGTCCGCCGAACCGGCGGGCGGGGCCGGTACCGCGAAGCGCGACGACCTCGCGGGGCTGGAGGCCGGACTCGACGCGCTGGACGCCGTACAGGTCCGGCGCACCCCGGTACGGGAGATCCTCGGCCAGAAGGTCCTGCCGCCGGTCCTCGCGGTGGTCCTGGTCGTCCTGGTCTGGCAGGTGCTGGTCTGGGCGAAGGTCACGGACGACTACAAGCTGCCGCCGCCGTCCGCAGTCTGGGACAGCGCGACCGACATGTGGGTCAAGGGCACGCTGCTGGAGGTCATCTGGACCAGCGTCTCGCGCGGTCTGCTCGGCTTCGTGCTCGCGGTCGTCATCGGCACCCCGCTCGGGCTGCTGGTCGCCCGGGTACGGGTCGTCCGCGCGGCGCTCGGCCCGATCCTCTCCGGCCTCCAGTCGCTCCCCTCGGTGGCCTGGGTCGCCCCGGCCGTCATCTGGCTCGGTCTCGTGGACCGGACGATGTACGCGGTGATCCTGCTCGGAGCCGTACCGTCGATCGCCAACGGCCTGGTCTCCGGCGTCGACCAGGTCCCGCCGCTCTTCCTCCGCGCGGGCCGCACCATCGGCGCCACCGGGCTGCGCGGCACCTGGCACATCGTGCTGCCTGCGGCACTGCCCGGCTACCTCGCGGGACTGAAGCAGGGCTGGGCCTTCTCCTGGCGCTCCCTGATGGCCGCCGAGATCATCGCCTCCTCCCCCGATCTCGGCCTGGGGCTGGGGCAGTTGCTGGAGAACGGCCGCAACAACTTCGACATGCCCGGCATCTTCCTGTCGATCCTGCTCATCCTGTTCGTCGGTGTCGCGATCGACCTGCTGATCTTCAGTCCGCTGGAGCGGTGGGTGCTGCGCAGCCGCGGGCTTCTCGTCAAGAACTGAGTCACCTCCATGCACGCACCCGTCCTTCTCGTCATCGCCCACGGCAGCCGCGATCCGCGGCACGCGGCGACCGTGCACGCGCTCACCGCGCGGGTACGGTCGCTGCGGCCGGGGCTCCGCGTGGAGACGGGGTTCCTCGACTTCAACGCACCGTCGGTGCCCAGGGTGCTGGAGCGCCTGAACTCCCAGAGCTCGTCGGGTACGGAAGAAGTCGTCGCGCTGCCGCTGCTGCTCACCCGGGCCTTCCACGCCAAGACCGACATCCCGTCGGTACTGCGCGAGGCCCGGGCCCGGCTGCCCCGGCTGCGCATCCGGCAGGCAGGCGTCCTCGGCCCGGCGCCGCTGCTCCAGGACGCTCTGGAGCAGCGGCTGTACGAGGCCGGGCTCACCGCCGCCGACAAACGCTCGACGGGGCTGGTCCTGGCCTCGGCGGGCTCCACGGACCCGGAGGCGATCGCAGTGATCGCTGAAATCGCGCGGGAGCTGCGGCACACCGGTTGGTGCGCCGTGCGGCCTGCGTTCGCCTCCGCCAATTCGCCCGGCGGGTTCCCCCGCACCGGGGACGCGGTGCGCGCGCTGCGCGCCGAGGGGGTGGACCGGGTCGCCGTGGCGCCGTACGTCATCGCGCCCGGCCGGCTTCCGGACCGGATCGCCGCGGGTGCCGCCGAGGCCGGCGCGGACGTGCTCTCCGAGGTGCTCGGGGCCTCCCCGGCCCTGGCCCGGCTGCTGCTGGCGCGATACGACGAGGCTCGAGCGGCGCGGGCACTCCCCCTGTCGGCCTGAAAGCGCCCACCGGGCACGAACCCGGCTCCATGTCCGCATCCCGGACCGATATGGTCCACTGGTCGGATGTATGGATGTAAGGAGCAACCATCGTGACCACGGCCCCCGTCACCCGCCCTCTCCCCTTCCCCTCCGGGCCCTCCCCCGAGGAGCCGGTACCGGTGATCCACGCCGACGGTGTCGCCGTGGTCCGTGACGGCAGGGCGATCCTGGACACCGTCTCGCTCACCGTCCGGCAGGGCGAGCACTGGGCACTCCTGGGCGCCAACGGTGCCGGGAAGAGCACCCTGCTGGGGCTGCTCGGCGCCGTCACCCACCCCACCCGGGGCACGGTGCAGGTGCTCGGCAGGACGCTGGGCCGGGTGGATCTGCGGGAGCTGCGTACGCTGCTCGGGCACGTCAACCCCCGTCACCCGCTCCAGTCTGCCCTGACGGTGCGTCAAGTAGCTCTGACGGGTCTCACCAACTCGGTCGAACCGCTGCCGCGTTGGTCGCCGACGGCCGAGGAGCGGGCGCGGGCGGACGAGCTGCTGGCGATGCTCGGGATGGGCGGCAAGGAGGCGTCGCGCTGGCCGTCGCTCTCCCAGGGCGAGCGGGGCAGGACGCTGATCGCGCGCAGCCTGATGCCGAGCCCCCGGCTGCTGCTCCTCGACGAACCGGCCACCGGCCTGGACCTGGCGGCCCGGGAGCAGCTGCTGGACAGCCTGGACGCCCTGCGCGAGGAGCATCCGGAGCTGGCGACGGTGCTGGTGACGCACCACCTGGAGGAGCTGCCCGCGTCCACGACGCACGCGATGCTGCTGCGCGGCGGGAAGTGCGTGGCGTCGGGGCCGGCCGACGAGGTGCTGACCACGGACCGGGTCAGCGACTGTTTCGGCCATCCGGTGCGCATCACGCGTACGGAGGGCCGCTGGAGCGCACGGGCGCAGCGGGTCACCCGCCGCTGATCCGGGGCGCGCTCCGGTTCAGGCCTCGTTGAACGGGTCCGCGACGAACGGGGTGGCCTGGTGGAAGTAGAGCTGCCAGCCCCCGTCCGTCAACCGCCACAGTGAACTCCGGTGCGCACGGCTGCCTTTGTGCTCGGTGTCGAAGGTCAGGTGGACGAGGCCGGGGCAGAGCTCGACGCCCTCCATCCGGGAGGCGGTCAGCGGTCCGGGACGGTTGGTGGCCTCGGAGGTGAGTTCCGCGATGATCGCGGCGCGGTCCCAGAGCCGGCCGCTGGTGCCGATCTCGTGGAACTCCGGGTGCAGCACCGTCGCGAGGAGCTGCGCGGAGCGGCGTACCTCGGGGTCGAGCAGGCGCAGCTCGTTCTCGATGGCCTCGGCCACCGGGTACGGGAGTTCAGTCACGGGTCAGCTCCACGAGCTTGACCACGGTGTTCCAGTTGCGGCTGGTGGCGACGAGCCCCTTGGTGACGGCGGGCCGGGCGAGTGCGACCGCGAGGCCGGAGCGGCCGAGGCCGTCCGGGGCGTAGAGGTAGAGGGCACGGTCGCCGAGCCGGAACTCCTCCGGCAGGTGGGCGGCGGGGTCCACCGGTGCGAAGCGGTCCTCGGTGACCGGCCCGTCGTAGAAGGTGACGTGCAGCTGCTTGCCCTCCAACTCCGCGGCGGGGAAGGGACATGCGTCGGCGACGGCACGGAGGTAGGCGCCGGAGCGGACGAGGCAGTCGACGGCGAACCCGAAGTGCTCCTCGACGGCCCGCTCGATCCCGGCCGCGACCTCCTTCTCGTCGTCGCTCGTCGCGGTGAGGACCGCGTTGCCGCTCTGCAGGTACGTGGTCACACCGCTGTGGCCCAGTTCCGTGAGGAGCGCGCGCAGTTCCGGCATGGGCACCTTGCGGCGCCCCCCGACGTTGATGCCGCGCAGCAGGAGTGCGTACGTCGTCGTCATGGGGCTCACCCTAAGGGCTGGAGGCCCTCGGGCCCTGTCAGGACGGCATCCCCTCCCCAGGGGGTTCCCCGCGAGCCGGTCCGGGCCCGGCGCCGCCTGCCCGAAGGGAATTACCGGACAGCGCCCAGGATGTGCCCCGCCCTCCGGGCGGACAGGCGCCACTTTCGACACACGGCCTAGCCGTGGGCAGACGTTGCGGTGATCATGGTGCTGTTTCCCATCACCGCACCCCTTCTTCGCACCGGGGGCTGGATGGCGTGCACCGGACGAGAGGGTTGAGTCGCATGACCGAACGGATCACGCAGGCCGACGCCGAGGGGACGGCCCAGTTGTGGCGGAAGCCGTCCGCGCCGGTGAGTGACCGAGTGGCCGATCTGCTGGGCCGGATGACCCTGGAGGAGAAGATCGCGCAGCTCGGCTCGTACTGGACTGCGCCGCTCCGTCCCGGCGAGCCGGCGACGGCGCTGCCCGACTGGGCCACCGACCCGCTGCCGCCGCAGCTGTCGAAGGCGGCGGCGGGCCTGGGCCAGCTCACCAGGACCTACGGCACCGAGCCCGTGCGCCCGGCGGAAGGGCTGGAACGGCTGCGGCTGCGGCTGCGGCTGCGGCTGCGGCTGCTCCAGCGGACCGTCGTCGAGGCGAACCGGTTCCGGATACCCACCCTGGTGCACGAGGAGCGCCTCACGGGCCTGCTGAGCTGGACGGCCACCGTCTTCCCCACCCCGCCGGCCTGGCGGCCGTACTCCCCGGGAGGCACGGGTGACGCGTCCCACCACTCGTGTGAACCGCTGGGGGACGGCCATGGACCTCGTCCCACGCCCCTCCCACGTGAGCGCGACGACGCCCGTGGACATCGGCTGCGCGTACGACGTGCTCGACTGGCTGTGCCTGTGCGAGTACGCGGCGGGCGGTTTCACCAGTCCTCTCATGTGGTCCGGCCGGCTCACCGGGACACTGTCCGGGTCCGGCTGGCCCTCCTGCCCGGGGCGCGCGGCAGCGGTGTCCTGGCCCTCGCCTTCACCTCGTCGCCCGCGTCGGAGCGCACCAATCTGGCGCTGGTCCGTCAGGGGTCGACGGCGTCCTGTGCAAGGGCGGGGTGCCCGCCGCGCAGTGGCGCGCCGCGGCCCTGCGGGTGAGAACCCGGCTGGCCACCAGTGACCCACTGGGGCGGCGTTCGCCCTGGGGCCGCCCACCGTACGACTGCTGCCTCGACCGGCCTCTGACCTGGGCGGAGCACCATCCGCCCCGGCACACACTCCACCGACCCGCGCTGGCCGCGCTCGCGGGCCAGTCGTCGGACCGTCTATCGACCCTTGAGGGGGATGGTGATGAGCTTCTCCCCTGAGCGGGATTCGCCTGTCAGGCTTCTGCGCAGGATCAGTACGGCATCGAGTCTGGAGGACGGTGCCTTCACGCTGGTGCTCCCCGTGCTCGCCCAGCAGTCCACCGGGAATCTCGGTGTGGCCGCGGTCTTCGTCGCGGTGACCGCTCCGTGGGCGCTGGTCTCCTTGCCCATCGGCTATCTCGCGGACCACATGTCCCGGACGCGGCTGCTCAGGTACACCGCGGTCGCGCGGACCGGGCTCGCCGTCGTGCTGGCCCTGCTGTGCGCGCTCGGGAATCCCGTCCCCGCGCTCATCGCCGTCCTGGCGTTCGGGCTGAGCAGCTGCGGGGTGGCGTCGGAGATCGCCCGCCAGGCGCTCGTTCCGCAGCTCGTCGCGGACTCCAGCCGGCTCGTCTCGGCGAACACGGAGATCGCCAAGGTCTCCCAGCTGTACGGGGGGTTCGTCGGACCGCTGGCGGGTGGATGGCTGCTCCTGTGGGACCAGTCCCTGGCCACGGCCGCCCTGGCCGTCTTCGCCGCGATCACCCTGGCGGTCACCCTGGGCCTGCCGGTGACCCCGGCGCTCCAGGACGAGTCGATGAACATGCGGACGATGGTCGTGTCGGGGCTGGGCGGGTTCCGCCAGATCTACCAGCACCGCATGCTGCTGACCCTGGCGTCGCTGAGCTTCACCGTCTCCGCCGTCTGGTACGTGTGGGAGACCGCTTTCACGGCTTTCGCGCTCTCCGACGAGGGGCTGGGCGCCTCCAGCCTCACCTACTCGTTCCTCCTGCTGGCCGGCGCGGCCGGGGCGCTCGCCGGCAGCCAGGTGATGCAGCCCGTCACGAGCAGGTTCCCGCTGCGCACCGCCCTGTCGATGTCCCTGGCGGGATGGGTCGTGTGGTTCCTCGTGCCCGCGTTCACGTCGAGCCTGCCGGCGATCGTCTGCTGTCTCGTCCTCGGCGGCTGTGCGGGGCTCATGTGGAACACCATCTCGATCACCGCCCGCCAACTCGTCACCTCGGGGCACCTGATGGGCCGCACGACCGCCGCGTACCGGATGGTGACGCGCACCGGCCGGGCCATCGGTGCGGCCGTCGCCGGCCTGCTGATGGCGCACACGTCCTGGCAGCACATCTTCGTCACGTGCGCGGTCGCCATCGGCGTCGTGGCCGCCGGGATCGTCGTCTTCCAGCGCGACCGGCTCATGCTCGAACCGGAAGCGGGGTGAGGACGGTGACGAACCCTCGCACCGCCGCGCGGCCCGCCGCCGCATGGCTGCCGGCCGGCACCCTCGTCCTGCACCTGGCCGACGGAAGCACCGAGACGCTGCCTCCGGAACGCATGAGGGCGGACGTGTCCCGGGTCCGCGAGGAGTACCGGCGGGTGACGGGCACCGACGACGGCCTGTGCCTGGTGCCCGATCCATCTGTTCGAGGAGCCCGACCCCGCGCAGGTGCTGGACGAGGTCCGCCGGCACCGCATCCAGTGGCTCCTCGTCACGCCGTTGCACATGCGTGTGATGCAGCGCCAGTGGCGGGGCGGGGGCGACGCGCCCGACCTCGCCACGCTCGTACACATGAGCGCTGCCTGTGCCGCGCCGCTCAAGCGGTTCTGGCACGCGACGCTGGGCCCGGAGAACGTCCACGAGGTGTTCGGCGCGTCCGAGGGGATCGGGACCACGGTGGCGCGTGGCGACGAGTGGGAGGCGGCCGGGGTCGGCGACGTGCCGGCGCTGGTGGAGCGGCTGCGGCCCGATCTGGTGCTCGGACCGAACGTGGTCCGCGCCACGGAGGCGTCCGCGGACTACCGGCGCCGGGCCGAGGCGGCGCCGCGTCTCGGGGCGGCACGACGGCTGGTCCCGGAGCGCGCGACCGTCCTGGCACCCGAACTCGCCCTGGTGCCACGGCCGTCCGGCTCCATGTCGGAGGGCAAGCTGGTACGGCTCTCCTACGGCAACCTGTCGAGCAACGCCACAAGCATCGGCGGAGCGACCGGTATCCGCGCGTCGGACGTCGCGGCGACGTCCCTGCGCCTGGACTACAGCTTCGGGCTGTCCTTGTTCACGTCGCACCTCTTGGCCGGTGCCGCCGTCGTCCTGACCACGGCAACCCCGACCACCGGGCGTTTCTGGGCGGACGCCGGGCGCTCGGGTGCGATCACCGTCGGCATGGTGCCGTCCACCGTCCAGTTCCTGCTGGGCGACCCGGCGTCGGCGGCGAGGCTTTCCTCGGCGCGCTCCCTTCTCGTGGCCGGAGGACCTCTGGCGCCTTTCTCGTTGCGGCGGCTCCGCGAGGTGGCGGGCCCGCGGACCTCGGTCTTCTACATGTACGGGCAGACCGAGGCGACCGCGCGGATGACCTGCCTGGACCCGGCGCTCGCCGCCGACCACGAGGGGAGTGTGGGCACGGCCGTCCCTGGTGGACGGATCGAGATCCGGGACGGGAACGGGGCCGAGCTCCCCCCGGGGCAGCGCGGCGAGGTCCACTACCGAGGACCCAACGTGATGCTCGGCTACGCCCGCACCCGGGAGGACCTCGCGCTGCCCGACCTCACGGGGGGTGCGTTGCGCACCGGTGACCTGGGGCGGGTGGAAGGCGGTGTCCTCCATCTGGAGGGCCGCGTGGACCGGCAGGTCAAGGTGTTGGGCGAGAGGGTCAGCCTGGACGCCGTCGAAGCGGCGGCGATGGGCGCGCTGGACGGGGGTCAGGCCGCCGCCGTGCTCGCGGGCCCGGACGAGGTCCACATCTACGTCGAGGGCGGCGCGAACCGGCTCGGACCGCTTCGTTCCCTGGGCTCGGCCGGTCTCGGTCTCCCGCGCGGTTGTCTGAAGCTGCACGCGGTGCGCCGCCTTCCACGCACGCCTTCCGGGAAGGTGAGGTACCCGGCGCTGGGCTGCACCGGTCGCACGGCCCCGGGCCCGCCGTAGACCTCGCGGACCTCGCGGACCTCGCGGCCCGGGCGGCCCGGGCGGCCACGGCGGTGAGGTCGGCCGGCGACCGCTGCCCGGTGCGTTCCGGCGTTCCGTCCCCCGCCACGTACCGCGGCGTCCACCACCGGGTCACCACCGGGGCTCACCACCGGGTCACCACCGGGCTCACCTCTGGTAGCGGGCGAGGACCCGGTTCCCGTCGTCCACCAGCCGGTCCGTCAGCTCACCGAGGCCGATCGTGCCGCTGTAGTACTCCTGGAGCGCGGGGGTGGCCACCTTGTCCTTCCACTCCGGGTAGCCCCGTACGGACTGGGCGGGGGCCGGGCGGAGCCGCTGGGCCAGGGCGGTGCCGGTGGCCCAGCCCTGGTCCTCGGTGTGCAGGGCCGGGTCGGCGAGCGCCTTCGTACCGGTGGGCAGCATCCAGTCGCCCTTGGCGAGGCGGACCATGTTGGGCGGGTCGAGCAGGAAGTCGATGAACTCCACCGCCTCCTTCTTGTGCGGGCTGTCCTCGGCGACGGAGAGGGTCTGCGGACTCACCCCCTGGGCGGTGCCGTCGCTGCCGGCGGGCGCGGGCAGCACGCTCCACTCGAAGCCCTCGGGGGCCTGCTCCACGACCTGCTGCCGGTAGGCGAAGCCGAGCGGCACCATGGCGTACTTGCCGCCGAAGAACCCGGGCAGGGTGTCCGAGCCGCCCATGCCGAGGGCGGTCCGGGCGGCGCTGTGGTCGACGGTGACCTGGTCGTGGATGGTCAGGGGCACCACGGAGTCGCCCTCGCCGAAGCGGAGGTCCACCTTCCCGTCCTGGCCCCGGTGGAAGAGCTGCCCTCCGGCCGAGAGCCCGAGGTTGAGGGTGACGGAGACGGGTTCCTTGAGCGGCCAGGCGACCCCGTACCGCCCCTTCCCGGTGAGCTCCTTGGTGACCTGGCGGAACTCCTCCCAGCTCCACGGCCGGCCGGCGGTGGGGATGCGGACGCCCGAGGCCTTGAGGATCTTCGTGTTGGCGATGAGGACCTTGGGTTCCTGGAGGAACGGCACGCCGTAGACGCCGCCGTCGAAGGTGGTGGTGGACCAGGAGGATGCCGGGATGTCCTCGGTCAGCCGGCCGGGGAGGAGGGTACGGAGATCGGCGAGGTAGCCGCCGTACGCGAAGTCGGCGAGGTCGTCGGAGGCGTCGTGGATGATGTCGGGCGCCTCGCCGCCCTCGAACGAGGTGAGCAGCTGGTCGTGGACGCTGTCCCAGCTGCCCTGGACGTAGTCCACCTGGATGCGGGGGTGGGTGGCGTTCCACTCCGCGACGAGTTCCTTGTTGGCCTTCACGGACTCCGTCTGCCAGGCCAGCGACTGGAAGCGCAGGTGCACCGTCCCGTCGGCGTCGGTGCCGTCCGCCCCGCCGCCGGAGCATCCGGCGAGCAGCAGGGTGAGCGCGGTGGCCGCCGCGGCGGCGGCCCTGGTGAGCGCGCGCATCAGCTCTTCACCGCCCCGGCCAGCATGCCGCCGGTGATCCGGCGCTGGATGAGGGCGAAGAGGAGCAGCGAGGGCAGGGTGGCGAGGAACGCGGCGGCGGCGAGCGGACCGAGGTCGGCCGCGCCCTCGGCGCCGATGAAGTGGGTGAGGACGACCGGCAAGGTCTGCTTCTCCGGGGTCTTGAGCAGGACGAGGGCGAAGAAGAACTCGTTCCAGGCGGTGATGAACGCGAAGAGGGCGGTGGCCACGATCCCGGGGGCCAGCAGCGGGGCGGTGACCGAGACGAGGGTGCGCAGGCGTCCGGCGCCGTCGACGGAGGCCGCTTCCTCCAGTTCGGCGGGGACGGCCCGGACGTAGCCGACGAGCATCCAGAGCGCGAAGGGCAGCGACCAGACGACGTAGACCATGATCAGGCCGGCCAGGGAGTTGATCAGGTGCAGGTTCTTGAGGATGAGGAAGAGCGGGATGATCAGCAGGACGAAGGGGAACGCCTGGCTGATCACGACCCAGCCGGTGGCGGCGGCCGAGAGCCTGCCGCGGTGGCGGGCCATCACGTAGGCCATCGGGGTGGCGATCAGGACGCAGACCACCCCGGCGCTGACGGCGGCCAGGACCGAGTTCCCGGCGGCCTGGAGCAGGGGCTGCTCGTCGAACGCCTGGCGGAAGTTGTCCAGGGTGGGGTGCTGCGGAATCCAGGTGGGGTGCAGCGAGCCCAGTTCACGGGCGGGTTTGAAGGCCGTGGAGATCAGCCAGAGGAACGGGAACGCCAGGAAGACGAGGTAGCCGGTGAGCGCGAGGTACTGCCCCGCGCGGGTGGCGCGTCCGGTGCGCATGCTCACTTGTCGTCCCCTCCCCGGAGCCGGCCGGCGAGGTACACGGCGAGGATCACGGAGATCACCGCGACCATCACGCAGCCCATCGCCGCCGCGTAGCCGAACTGTCCGTAGCGGAAGGCCTCTTCGTACGCGAAGAGCATCGGCAGCCGGGTCCGGCCGCCGGGTCCGCCGCTGGTCAGGACGTAGACCAGGGCGAAGGAGTTGAAGTTCCAGATGAAGTTGAGCGCCGTGATGGAGAGCGCGACGGGTTTCAGGGCGGGCCAGGTGACGGTACGGAAGCGGCGCCAGGCCCCGGCGCCGTCGAGGGCGGCGGCCTCGTGGAGTTCGTGCGGGGTGTTCTGGAGTCCGGCCAGCAGGGCGACGGTCGACTGGGGCATCCCGGCCCAGACGCCCACGACGATCACGGCGGGCAGCGCGGTGCCGAAGCCGGTGAGCCAGTCGCGGCCGTCGCCGAGGCCGAGATCGCGGATGGTCTCGTTGAGGATGCCCGCGTCGGGGTTGTAGACCAGCCGCCACATGATGCCGACGACGACCTCGGGCATCGCCCAGGGGATGATCGCCAGCGCGCGGGCCAGCCAGCGCATCCGCAGGTTCTCGTTGAGCAGCAGTGCGAGACCGAGGGCGAGCACGAACTGGGGGACGGTGACGCCGACCGCCCAGAGCAGTCCGATCCGGAAGGAGTCCCAGAAGAGGGTGTCGTGCAGCAGGTCCTGGAAGTTCAGCGCGCCGATCCACTGGGTGGAGCGGGTGCGGCCCGACTGGGCGTCGGTGAAGGCGAGCCCGATGCCGTAGAGCAGCGGTCCGACGCTGAGGACGAGGATCGGGATGAGTGCGGGCAGTACGAGGAACCAGGTGGCCCGGTCGCGGGCGGCACGTTCGGCGCCGTGGTGGCCGTCCGTGCGGCGCTGCCCCGGCTGCCGGCCGCCCGGCCACCGGCCGCCCGGCCGCTCCGTCGCGGCCGGAGTCGCCAATGTCACTGTCTGCCCTCTTTGTCTCATCTGATCGGCTTTCTGCCGCTCTGGCCGTTCACCCGGCCTCCGTCATGGTCCTGAGGAGCCGACCGTTCGTCAAGGTGGCCTGCAGGAATGCGAAAATCAGGCCATGAACGAAGAGCGAGCACGCGAGGTACTGGCCGCTGCGGGACTGGCCGGAAACGGCCCTTCCGGTCCCTCTTCCGGGGCGGAACTCCTCGCGCTGGGCGAGAACGCGGCCTTCGCCGTGGGCGATCTGGTGGTCAAGGTCGGCCGGGACGCGACGCACCACCCGGAGCTGCGCGAACGCGCCGAACGCGAGCTCGCCGTGGCCGGCTGGCTCGCGGACGCCCAGGTCCCCGCCGTACGCGCGGCCGAGCCCGCGCCCCGCATGGCGGAGGGGCATCCGGTGACCCTCTGGCATCGGCTTCCGGACGCGGTCCGGCCGCCCGAACCGCGCGATCTGGCACCGCTGTTGACCTTGGTGCACGCGCTCCCGGCGCCCGAGGGATTCACCCTGCCCCGCCGCGAGCTGCTCGGCGGGGTCGAGCGCTGGCTCCACCTGGCGGGCGACGCGATCGACCCGGCGGACGCCGACTATCTGCGCGCACGGCGGGACGGCTTCGCGGCTGCCGCCGCCGCGCTCGTACCGCATCTGACGCCGGGCCCCGTGCACGGCGACGCGCTGCCGCGCAACGTCCATGTCGGCCCGGACGGCCCGGTCCTGGTGGACCTGGAGACCTTCTCCTTCGACCTGCGCGAGCACGACCTCGTGGTGCTCGCGCTCTCCCGCGACCGGTACGGCCTGCCCGCCGACGCGTACGACGCGTTCACCACCGCCTACGGCTGGGACGTACGGGAGTGGGACGGCTGCGCCGTGCTGCGCGGGGCGCGGGAGACGGCGAGCTGCGCGTGGGTCGCCCAGCACGCTCCGGCCAACCCGAAGGCGCTCGCGGAGTTCCGCCGCCGGGTCGCCTCGCTGCGGGACGGTGACCCGGAGGTGCGGTGGTACCCCTTCTGAGGCGCGGCGGCCGGTCCTGCCGGTTCCTGCCGGCTCCTGCTGGCCCTGCCGGCTCCTGCCGGCTCCTGCTGGGCGGAAACCGCAAAGGTTTCTTTGCGAACAACCCTTTGCGAAGAACTCTTTGCGGTCTACGGTGTGAGCCATGACCGATGCCACGGAGAGAGCCGACGGCTCCACCGGGAAGAACTCAGTCGTCCTGGACGCCAGGGGACTTCGCGCCCTGGCGCATCCGCTGCGCGTGCAGCTGGTCGAGGTGCTGCGGAGCCACGGCCCGTCGACCGCGACCCGCCTCGCGGAGCGGCTGGGGGTGAACTCCGGGACGGCCAGCTATCACCTGCGCCAACTCGGTGCGGCCGGATTCGTCGAGGAGGACGCGGGGCGAGGCAACGCACGGGAGCGCTGGTGGCGTTCGGTCCACCGGAGGACCGAGCTCAGCGACCGGAACCTCGTCGACCAGGAGCCGGAGGCCGCACTGGCGTACCTGCAGTCCGTCGCCGCCACCTACACCCTGCGCACCCAGCGGACGCTGAACGAGGTGCAGACGCTGCCCGAGGCATGGCGGGGGACCTTCGACATGAGCGACTGGTCCCTGTGGCTCACCCCCGACGAAGCCGTCTCCCTGCGGCAGGAGTTGAGGGCCGTCGTCGCCCGCTACCGTGCGGACGGCCCGGACGCCGCGGCCGGTGCTCCGGAGGGGGCGCAGCGGGTCGACGTCATCACGCACATCCTGCCCGGGCCGGACACACGCGTTCCGCCCGAGGAGCGCACCGGCCACGGGACCGGGACGGAGGAGTCGTGACCGGGGCAGCCCCGGCCACCGGCGGCATATCCGGCGGGCGGTCCTTACGGCCGCTGGGCGGGGTGCTCGCGGCCATGGCCGTATCGCTGACCGGTACGCGGATCTCGGCCGTGGCACTCCCCTGGTTCGTGCTGGTCACGACCGGCAGCGCCACCCGGACCGGACTGGTCGCCTTCTGCGAGATGGCCCCCTACGTCCTGGTCAAGGCGCTAGGTCGTGTCGTCAAAGTGCTGTCTGCCGGGCGACGCCCGGCACGCACGCTCGCCGCGTTGTCGGAATCGTCCTCGTACGCCCAGTACGAGGACGATCCTCCGCCTTGCGACCGCACGCACCGGACGCCGCCCGGCCCGGCCTCCGGCCGAACGACGGCACTTTGACGACACGACCTAGGCCACCGGGGAGTCCAGGCCCCCCGGTGGTCAGTTCCGCGGCCCGGGCCAGGGAGCCGTCCCCGTGGTCACTTCCGCACCCGGCGGATCTGGCCCAGCTCGTCGTTCATCGCCTCGAGGAAGCGGGCGACCGTGCGCAGCTCCGCCGCGTCGAACTGGCCCCGCGCCGCCCGGGTGCTCTCGGCCAGCGGCCGGAAGAAGTCGCGGGCCACCGCCATCGCCGCGGCCGCGTAGTGGAGGTGCACCACTCTGCGGTCGCCGCTGTCCCGGACGCGCCGGATGTGACCGGTCCGCTCCAGCCGGTCGAGACAGGCCGTCACCGCACCCGAGGTCAGGTTCAGTTGCTCCCGCAGGCGACCCGGTGTCATGGCGGTGCCGGGCTCGCCGTAGTCCGCGTCGAGGATCGCGATGAGCGCCTGCACGTCCGTCGGGTGGAGATCCTGCTCGTGGGCGAATTCGTGTGCGATGCGGTTGAACTCGCTGTTCATCCGCCGCAGCAGCACGGCGAAACTCTGGAGCCCGGCGGCGTCCTCGTCCGTGCCTCTGTCCGGGCTGCCCTCTGTGCTGCGCATGGGTCCAGGGTAATATCTCTCGATGATTGAGATAGTTGATCGTTGAGAGATATGTTCGACCGCGTGTCGGGTCGCCGCATGCGCCCCGGCCCGGGGAAGGCGTCCCGCCTCGTGGCACCGTCACGTCGCGGCGCTTTCGCCTCGTGAGCCACTGTCTCCCTCCGCGCCACTGTCGCCTCGCAAGCCCGTCCCGTCGTTTTGAACGTGTCGACTCCTGGGGAAGCAATGACGTCCGCATCACGGCACCGCACTCTCCGATGGCTGGTGCCCGCAGTACTCGTCCTCGTCTGGCTCGGCATCGGGGGAGTGTTCGGCCCCTACGCGGGGAAACTCGGCGAGGTCTCCACCAACGACCAGGCCGCGTTCCTGCCGCGCAGCGCCGAATCGACCGAGGTCTCCGAGGAGCAGAAGGCCTTCCAGAAGTCCGGCACCGTGCCCGCCATCGTCGTCTGGACCGGCGACGACGGCGCACTCCCGGCCGGCGCGGCCGAGACCGCCACCCGCGCGCTCGCCTCGCTCCGGGGCACGCCCGGCGTGCAGGGAACCCCGACCCCCGCGCTCGCCTCCGAGGACGGCCGGGCGCTCGAAGGCATCGTCCAGCTCGAATCCGGCCTCGGAGACGCCCTGCCCGGCACCCTGGACCGGGTACGCGACGCCGCACGGTCCGTGCCCGGCACTACGGTGGGCATCGCGGGACCCGCGGCGGCCCAGGCAGACCTCAAGGACGCCTTCGGCGGCATCGACGGCCTGCTCCTCGGTGTGGCCCTCATCGCCGTCCTCGTCATCCTGCTGCTGGTCTACCGCAGTCTGCTGCTGCCCTTCCTGATCATCATCAGCGCCGTGTTCGCCCTGGGGCTGGCCTGCGCGGTCGTGTACGTCCTCGCCGACCACGGGGTCGTACGCGTCGACGGCCAGGTGCAGGGCATCCTCTCGATCCTCGTCATCGGCGCCTCCACGGACTACGCGCTGCTGCTCACCGCCCGGTTCAGGGAAGAACTGACCCGGGGCGGTGACCGCGTGGCAGCCGCACTCGCCGCCCTCCGGCGCTCGGCCGGCGCGATCACGGCGAGTGCGGCGACCGTGGCCCTCGGGCTTCTCGCGCTGCTGCTCAGCGATCTGACGAACAACCGGGCGCTGGGCCCGGTGGGCGCCATCGGGATCGTCTGCGCCGTGCTCTCCACCCTGACCTTCCTCCCGGCGGTCCTCGTGCTGACCGGCCGCGCCGCCTACTGGCCGGCCAAGCCCCGCCCCGCCGACGCCGCCACGGGCGGGCACGGCATCTGGCGGCGCGTCGCCGCCTTCGTGGACCGGGCCCCCCGCAAGGTCTGGGCCGGCACCCTGCTGGTGCTGGTGGCGTGCGCGCTCTTCGCACCCACCCTGAAGTCGCAGGGCGTTCCGCTGGACGAGACCTTCGTCAACGACGCGCCGTCGGTCTCCGCGCAGGCCACGCTCAGCGAGCACTTCCCCGGCGGGTCCGGAAACCCCGCCGTGATCATCGCCCGGGCCGACCGTACCGATCAGGTCGTCGCCGCCGCCCGGAACACCGAGGGGATCGCCGCCGTCACCCCGGTCACCGCGTCCGGACGCCCCGGTGACGGCGCCCCCGTGGTCGTCGACGGACGGGTACGGATCGACGCCACGCTGAAGGCCGAGGCGGACAGCGACGCCGCCAACGCGACGGTGAAGCGGCTGCGCGAGGCGGTCCACGCCGTTCCCGGCGCGCAGGCCGCCGTCGGCGGGTACTCCGCGCAGCGGCTCGACACCCAGACCACCGCGGCCGAGGACCGCGCACTCATCGTGCCGGTGGTGCTCGCGATCATCCTGGTGATCCTGATGGCACTCCTCCGGTCGGTCCTGCTGCCCGTGCTGCTGGTCGCCACCGTGGGACTCAACTACCTCGCCACACTGGGCGTCTCGGCGCTGGTCTTCCAGCACGTGTTCGGCTTCAGCGGTACGGACGCCTCCGTCCCGCTGTACGGATTCGTCTTCCTCGTCGCCCTCGGCGTGGACTACAACATCTTCCTGATGTCCCGGGTACGCGAGGAGTCCCTGCTGCACGGCACCCGCGAGGGGGTACTGCGTGGCCTGATCACCACCGGCGGAGTCATCACCTCGGCGGGCGTGGTGCTGGCCGCGACCTTCGCCGCGCTGCTCGTCATCCCCCTGGCCTTCCTGGTGCAGATCGCCTTCATCGTCGCGTTCGGCGTGCTGCTCGACACCCTGGTGGTGCGATCGCTGCTGGTGCCCGCGCTGGTGCTGGACATCGGCCCGGTGTCGTGGTGGCCGAACAGGCTCATGGTGAAGGGGCGGCGGGACGCGGAGGCCGACCGGGAGGATACGCGCTCCTGAGAGGCGGGCGCAGGCAGATCATATTGGTACGGACCATTCTGGCCGGAAGGGGTCGTCGTCCTCGGACCCACGTGCTCGATTGACGGCGCCATACGCGCACCGTCCGACCACCTTCCGGCCGCAACGATCAAATTGCGATCGCCTCTCTCGATCGGCCGACCGGCTTGTCATGCTGCTCGGGACCTCGCCGGCACCACGCCGGGAATGACTCGACCGAGTCCGAAGGGGTGCGTCCGATCCACCGGGGCGCACCCCCCAGGGCTCATGGGTGAGAGAAGTGATCGATGGCCTCCGAGCACGCAGGCGGTGCAGTCCGTGAAGACGGTGACGGGGTGGACACGGAGGGGGGCGCCGCACCGGGGGAGGCCGGCGGCGAGAACACGGCCCTCGCCCTGAAGATCCTGGTCGCCGGAGGATTCGGCGTCGGCAAGACCACCCTGGTCGGAGCCGTCAGCGAGATCCGTCCGCTGCGTACCGAGGAGCTGCTCAGCGAAGCCGGACAGACCGTCGACGACACCGAAGGCGTGGAGCGCAAGACCACGACCACGGTCGCGATGGACTTCGGCAGGATCACCATCCGGTCCGGGCTCTCCCTCTACCTCTTCGGGACGCCCGGACAGGACCGCTTCTGGTTTCTCTGGGACGAGCTGTCACAGGGGGCGCTCGGGGCGGTCGTCCTCGCCGACACCCGGCGGCTGGAGGACTGCTTCCCCGCCGTCGACTACTTCGAGCACCGGCGCATCCCGTTCGTCGTCGCCGTCAACTGCTTCTCCGGATCCCGCTCCTACGGCGAGCAGGACGTGTCGCGCGCGCTCGACCTGGACCCCGGGACGCCCGTCGTCCTGTGCGACGCGCGGGACCGCGCCTCCGGCAAGGAGGTCCTGATCCGGATGGTCGAGTACGCCGGGCGGATGCACACCGCCCGGCTGCTCGACTCCGTGGGATAGGGCCCCTCGACCGGACCGGACCGGACCGGACCCGGACGGCCGGACCGGACAGGGGCGGTCGGGTCCCCGGGCCGGGCGGATCGGGCCCGGGCGGGCCGTCAGGCGGCGATGTCGGCCATCGAGACCACCTTCTCGATCCGTACCCGTACGACCAGTTCGCCCGGAACCGCGTTGCGGCGGCCGTACTCCGCGGCCGCCTCCTCACCCACGTACCGGGCGGCGATCCGCGTCGCCCAGGTCAGCAGCTCGTCGGGGTCCTCGCTGAGCCCGGCCCGCCCCTGGACGACGGCGAACGAGTACGGCGGCCGCTCGTCGTCCACGCACAACGCCACCCGGCCGTCCCGCGCGAGGTTGCGCCCCTTCACCGTGTCCCTGCCGGTGTTGAAGACCAGATCCTGTCCGTCCAGCAGGAACCAGACGGGCGCGACGTGGGGGCTCCCGTCGGCCCGTACGGTGGACAGCTTGCCGGTGCGGGTCCCGGCGGAGAGGAACGCCCGCCACTCTTTCTCGGTCATGTGGTGTGCCATGGGCCCATCCTGCGCCGCCGGGACGCGAGTGGCGCGAAGCGACGCCCCGGAACCCAGGGGCCGCTTGCCCGCAGGAGAGGTGTGCGCAAGGCTTACGCGCGAAGAGGGGTACGGGGAAGTGGCAACGGGGAGGGCACGCATGGCGTTGGACCGGGGACTCGACTGGCTTCTCGACGATCTCACCAGCCGGGTGGAGCACATACAGCACGCCTTGGTGCTCTCGAACGACGGACTGGTGACAGGAGCCAGCACGGGACTCGTCCGGGAGGACGCGGAGCACCTGGCGGCTGTCTCCTCCGGGCTGCACAGCCTGGCACGCGGCTCGGGCAGACACTTCAAGGCGGGCAGGGCACGGCAGACGATGGTGGAGTTCGACGAGGCGCTGCTGTTCGTCACCGCGGCCGGAGACGGAAGCTGCCTCTGCGTGCTCACCGCGGCGGAAGCCGACGTGGGTCATGTGGCGTACGAGATGACGCTGTTGGTCAACCGGGTCGGTGAACACCTCGGCGTTGCCGTCCGGCAGGAGGACACCTACCCCTTCTGAGTCCGCAGGGCCGGTCTTCCACTCGCTCCACGACCCGTCGGAGACGTTCCGGGAGCGGAACGGCGATCCTCGCGACCGAGCGCTTCGAGCCAACTTTCGGGCCGACCGGGTTCGACATCGGACGGGCGACGGCTCGTTCGTCAGGTCCCTGTCCCTCCGACGCGGTCGTCGTCCTCGGCGGACGGGCCGGGCGGCCCGAGATCGCACCACACGGCCTTCCCTTCGCCCCGGGGCTCGATGCCCCACCGGAGGGCGACCGCGTCCAGCAGCAGCAGCCCGCGGCCCGAGGTCGAGGTCTCACCGGGGGAGCGCCTGCGCGGCCACACGCTGGAGCGGTCCTGGACCGACAGACGTACCCGGCGGACGGGCTCGGGAAGCACCTCCATCGTGAGCACCGCCCCTCCCTCCGTGTGCAGCAGCACGTTGACCAGGAGTTCCCCGGTGACGAGTTCGGCGTCGTCGGCGAGGTCCTCCATGTTCCAGTCGGTCAGGGCCTGCCGGACGATGGAGCGGGCGTCCGAGAGGCCCTCCGGGTCGGCCTGGTGAATGTACTGGTGCAGCCGGGGCGCCAGGGAGGTCCCGATGTCCGGACTGCGCCGCAGCACCAGCAGAGCGACGTCGTCGCCCGCCCCCCAGCGCTCCCAGAGCCGCTCGGAGAGATGGTCGGCCAGGGCCTGAGCCCCCGACGGCCCGGTCCGCACCTCGTGCGCCAACGCCGCCAGCCCGGTGTCGATGTCGGCGCCCGGCTCCTCCACCAGGCCGTCGCTGAAGAGCACGAGGGTCTCGCCCGGTACGAGATCGAGACGGGTCTCCGGAAACTCCTCGTACCCGAAGTACGTCGAGATCCCGAGCGGGAGGCCGCCCCTGACCTGAGGGCTGCGGACCCGTCCGTCGGCGTGCCGGATGAGCGGCTCGAAATGGCCCGCGCGCACTACGCGCAGGGCGCCCGAGCCCAGATCGACCTGTGCGTAGGTGCAGGTCGCGAAGCGGTCGGTGTCCAGTTCGGCGAGAAAGCGCGAGGCCCGGGCCAGCACGGTGGCCGGCGGGTGCCCCTCGGCGGCGTAGGCGCGCAGGGCGATCCGGAGCTGCCCCATGATCGCCGCCGCGTGGGTGTCGTGTCCCTGTATGTCGCCCACCACCAGGCCGTACCGGCCGTTGGGCAGCGCGATCATGTCGTACCAGTCGCCGCCGATCTGGCGCCCGTTCCGCGCGGCGTGGTAGCGCACCGCGATCTCGCCGCCCTCGACGTCCTGGATCCGCCGGGGCAGCATCGCCGCCTGAAGCCCGGTCGCGAACTCACGCTCCTCGTCGAAGAGGATCGCCCGCTGCAGGCTCTGCGCGAGGATGGCGGCGAGGCCCAGACAGAGAATCCGCTCGTCCGCGTTGAACGACATCTGCTTGCCGTAGAACATGGCCAGTCCTCCGAGCGAACGCGCCTGGGCGACGAGCGGAAGATAGGCGGCGGAGGAGAAGCCCAGCTGGTCCTCGTAGGGCTTCAGCACCGGATAGCGCCGGACCATGTCGGCGGGGGAGGTGATGAACCGCGGACGGCCGCTGAGAATGGTGTCGATCAGCGGCAGCTTCCGTCCGAGATCGCCCGAGCCCAGTCCGTCGAACGCCTCCAGCGTGTGCCCGCTCACCGCGGCGACGTTCAGCGAGGAGTTCTGCACCAGCCCGAGCGTCACCCCGTCGCACCCCAGCCTCGCCGTCCCACCGGGCCCGGTCAGTGCCGCCGTCACGTCCTCCACGGATGCGGCACGCGACATGGCGCTGGTCGTCCGTTCGACGATGCTGGTCTGGCGCTGCCGGCGGTTCTCGAGCTCCTTGACGAATTCCGAGTGAGTGACCTCCGCCGTCGCGTCCCGCACCACTCCGACGATCCGGTGGGCCCGGCCGTCCGGGAAACGCAGGATGCGGGCCTGGACGTGCGTCCACTGGACCTCTCCGTCCGGCATCGGCACCTGGAAATGCACGCTGTACGAATCGGCGCCACTGGTGACGGCCTCGTCGACGGAGAGGTTCAGACGCTCACGTTCCGTGGGCTCCAGCAGCTCGACCAGGGTCCCCGGGCGGCTCGCGTCGAAGGTCTCGGGATCCACCCCGAACACGATCAGCCCCGCGTCGTCCACGTTCATGGTCCGGGTCTCCAGGTCCCAGTCGAAGCTCCCGGTCCGGTTCATCGCCAGCCGCTGGACCGTGCCGAGTCCGCTGTCGTGGTCCGGTGCGTCCGGACCCGGCGGCGGGGACGGGTGATCCACAGACTCTGCGTGATCGTTCATTGCGGCTCCGGAGGTCGTCCGGCGGCGGGCCCTACGGGCTGCGAGGAAAGACCCTGGTCGTCCCAATTGTCGAGCCGGTCCGGAGGGAGTGCCACAGATGCTGGTGGGCCCGCCGCGAACAGCGGCGCCCCGCCCTCGGGCGGCTACGCGTGGCATCGCAGAATGGCGGGAACCAATGCCCGCGCACCCTGCGGGCGCCGCCGCGGAACCGTACCGGAGCGCATCCATGACCGACGACGCCCCCGTTCTCCTGCACACCGACGGTCATGTCCGCCGCATCACCCTCAACAGGCCGCGCGTGCTGAACGCCCTCGACCACGCGTCCGTACGCGCCCTCGACGCGGCGCTCGTGGCGGCGGAGCACGACGACACCGTCACGGCGGTGGTGGTCTCGGGAGCCGGGACGCGGGGTCTCTGCGCGGGCGGTGACATCCGAGCCCTGCGCGACGACGCCCTGGCGGGAGGAGCCGCGTCCCTGGACTTCTGGCGCGACGAGTACCGGCTCAACGCGCGGATCCACCGGTACCGGAAGCCGTACATCGCCTACATGGACGGCATCGTGATGGGCGGCGGCGTCGGGATCTCGGCGCACGGGAGCGTACGGATCGTGACCGAACGCTCGCGTGTCGCGATGCCGGAGACCGCCATCGGGTTCGTGCCGGACGTCGGCGGCACCTACCTGCTGTCCCGGGCGCCCGGAGAGCTCGGAACCCACCTCGCGCTGACCGGCCGGTCCGTCGGCGCGGCGGACGCGCTGCTCTGCGGCCTCGCCGACCACCACGTCCTCGCCGAGGACCTCCCCGCCCTCACGGCCGCGCTCGCCGGATGTACGACGCCCGCCGACGTGACGCGCACCGTCCGCGACCACGCCACCGGCCCGGAGGCCGGGGAACTCGACGTTGCGCGCGACTGGATCGACAGCTGCTACACCGCGGACACCGTGGGCGGAGTCGTGGACCGGCTGCGCGACCACGGGGCCCCCGCCGCGAAGGAGACCGCCGAGACCCTCCTCACCCTGTCACCCACCGCACTGGCGGTGACCCTGGCCGCCGTACGCCGTGCGCGGGAGGCGAAGAGCCTGGAGGAATCGCTCGACCAGGACTTCCGCGTCTCCACCCGCGCCTTCGCACACCCCGACTTCGTCGAGGGAGTGAGGGCCAGGATCGTGGACAAGGACTACGCGCCCCGATGGGTCCCGGCCCGCACCGAGGACGTACGCGAGACCGACGTGGCGCGGTACTTCGCACCGCTGGGCGCCCAGGAACTCGGACTGGCACCCGGCCGGGGCTGAGCCGTGTCCCCGCTCGGTCCCGGCGGGGGGCGGTGGCTCACGGACTCCGCCGGGACCGTCCGCCTCGCGGGCGGGCGGCGGGGTTCACCGGCTGCTCGCGGAGAGGCTCGGCCGCAGCGCCCGTACGAGCGCGAAGAGGCGCTCCTCGTTCCCCGAGAGATCGGCGTCCCGGAGCGCCCGGTCCGCCTCCTCCATCGGCGCGGTGAGCAACGGCAGATACAACGGCGCTTCCTGCGGTTCCGTGAGCACGGACCGGGTGGCCTCCAGCAGCCTGACGTAAGCCTGGGCAGCGGCGAGCTCGTCCTTCTCCATGTCGGCGTCTCCTGGTCAGAGGTGTCGGGCCATCAGCATCTCCCATGGGTCTGACAACGCCCCGCAACCAGTCTCCCGGCGACGCGGACCGGGTCACCGTCCGGCCGGTCGCCGGAGGCCGGACGGCGGCTCCACCTCGAGGAAGCGGCGCCGCCGCGGCCCCCGGTAGAGCAGGGCCGTCCAGCCCAGCCCGCGCAGGACCCCCGCACACCGGGTGAGCGACTCCTCCTCGTCCTGGGCGGCGCCGCCGCCCGCCGGGCCCACCCACTCCACCCGGACCGTGCCGGGTGCGGAGCCCGCGCCGACCAGATAGCCGGTCGAGGCCCGCAGGCCCGAGGCATGCACGGCCGACGGCCGGACACCGGCGGCCTCCAGCGCCAGCGCCACCGCGCGCACGGGCCGCAGGAGTTCCCAGGCCGCGGGCACCGCCTCCGGGGCGGGGTGCTCCACGTTGGTCAGGCGCCGGATCTGCAACAGGCCCTCGTGCGCGGTGGCCACGGCGGCGGAGCGGGCCGCCTCGGCCCACTCCGGAAGGGGCGGCCCGTCCCCCGTCGCCGGTTCGAAGCCGGTGTCCCCGGTGGCCGCCATCCGTCACCCCGTCCCGAAGTCCCATGTCCCGTTCCCCGTACGACCAGTGTGCCGTGACCCACTGACACCCGCGCCGACGCCGGCCCGGGGTCCGGTGCGCACCGCGGGCCGGGCTCCGACGGCGGATCAGGCCCCGATGAGTCAGCCGGCCAGCACCTTGCCGGGGTTGAGGATGCCGTGCGGGTCCAGGGCGGACTTCACGGCCCGGTGCATGGCGAGTACGGCCGGACCGAGTTCCCTGCCCAGGCCCCCCATCTTCAGCAGGCCCACGCCGTGTTCACCCGTCACCGTGCCGCCCAGCGCGATCGCGTCGTCGAGGATGTCCTCGAACGCCAGCTGCGCCCTGGCCCGCGCGGCCTCGTCACCGGGCGGCGTGATGATCAGCGGGTGCAGGTTGCCGTCGCCCGCGTGCGCGATGTTGGCCACCAGGATGTCGTGCCGGGCGGCCGTACGCTCGATCCTGGCCAGCATCTCCGGCACCGCCGTCCGGGGCACGCACACGTCCTCGGTGAGCACCGGGCCCAGCCGCTCCAGTGCCGGGTAGGCGAGCCGCCGCGCCTCGAAGAGCGCGTCGGCCTCCTGCTGGTCGGTGGAGACGGCGGCCCAGCTCGCCCCGGCGCGCTCGAAACACTCCCGCACGAGCTCCGCCTCCGCGTCCCCCTCGGCTCCCGGGGTGTCGACCCTGCCCAGCAGGACCACCTCGGCGTCGGCGGACAGCCCCATGTTCTTCCACGCGTCGACGGCGGCGAGACAGTGCCGGTCGACGAGTTCCAGTGCCGAGGGGATGACGCCGGACGCCGTCACGGCACTGACCGCCTCGCCCGCCGCCACGACAGAGGAGAAGTACCCCGCGACGGTCCGCTCGGCGGGCCGCCGCGGCCGGAGCCGTACGGTGATCTCCGTGATCACGCCGAGGGTGCCCTCGGAGCCGACCATCAGACCGGCCAGGTCGTACCCGGCCACGCCCTTGGCGGTGCTCCGCCCCAGCCGGACCGTCTCGCCCAGGCCGTTCACGACCTCCAGGCCGAGCACGTAGTCCCGGGTCACGCCGTACTTCACGCAGCACATGCCGCCGGCGTTGGTGGCCACGTTCCCGCCGATGGTGGACCACGGGGAACTGGCCGGATCCGGCGGGTACCAGAGGCCGTGCTCCGCACACGCGGCCCGCAGGTCGTCGTTGACGACCCCCGGCTGGACGACCGCCAGGCGCTCCGCGGGATCGATCCGCAGCACGGCGTTCATGTCCTCGAAGGAGAGCACGATCGCACCGTCCACCGCGTTGGCCCCGCCCGAGAGTCCGGTACCCGCGCCGCGCGACACCAGGGGGATTTGGTGTTCGACGCAGTGGCGCACCACCGCGCGCACCTCGTCCGTGTTCTGCGGCCTGACCACCGCCCGGGGCATACCGTACGGAGCCCACTCGGCCTCGTCGTGCTGGTACCGGGCCAGACCCGCAGGGTCCGTGAGCACGCGCTGGGCCGGGATGCTGTCGACCGGTGCGTTCGTCATCTCGGTGGCCACCTCCTACAATGATGTATGGGCCACCCATCATGGCGTGCGCGGATCGGGGGCACGGAAGCGGACCCCGGAACACGCCTGCGAGCAGGAAGCGGGCCGCCCGTAATCCCGGTGACCCGCACCGGACCGCCCGGCGGGCGCACGAGGCCACCGAGCGCCTGACCCGGGAACCGCCGGCCAGTCGGCCGGACTCGACCTGACCACGCATCGGGAGACGGTCGCGCCCCTGCTCGGCGGGGCCAGTGCCCTCGCCCGCGCCACCGTGTCGGGCGGGCCGCCCCGCGTCCGGCCGCCGCGTGCCCAGCCGTCCCGGGAAAGGGCGCATGGGCGGTGATCAGACGCCGGGTCAGGTAGCCGCCGATATGGCCCGCACCGATGATTCCGATCTGTATATGATCCGACCTTTTGGATTGCGCTGCACGGTGAAGGCTTCTCTTTCCTCCGCCAACCCCCTTACTCCGCCCGCTATTTCTGGTGAAGAATCGATACTCCCGCCGGAGGGTAAATGGGGCGGGCCCGGTGGGGGCATGTGAACGGACGAGGACGTACACCCTTCGCTGGAAGGTGGCCCCATGCTGCACGGAATCGATGTCAGCTCCTACCAGGAGACGTTCGACACGGACGGAGTGGATTTCGTCTTCATCAAGGCGACGGAGGGGCGTTCCTACGTCAATCCGCATCTGGCGGCGCAGGCGAAGAGGGCGCGGGACGCCGGCTGTGTGGTCGGCTTCTACCATTTCCTCTGGCCCGGGAAGGCGGCGGAACAAGTGCGCTTCTTCCTCGCCCGGACACCGGAGAAATCCGGCGACCTGCTCGCCGTGGACTGGGAACAGACCGGAGACGGCACCCGGGCCGGTAACGCCGACAAGGACAAGTTCCTCCACGAGTTGAAACGGCTCCGTCCCGACCACCGGGCACTGCTCTACTGTGGCCGTTCGTTCTGGCTCGACGTCGACAGGACCTCGTACGCAGGCGACGGCCTCTGGATCGCGGACTACGTCGAACCCGGGGAGCCCCGCATCGAAGCGGACTGGCTCATCCACCAGTACACGGACCACCCGATCGACAAGAACGTGGCGGACTTCGCCTCGCCCGCCGAGTTGCGCAGCTGGGCCGGGGGATAGACCCGTCTCCGCAGCGGTCCTCGCGCGATACGGGGAATCATCGCTCGCGCAGTACCGCACCGGTCGGACATTACCAAGGTGACTTAGTATGTTTTGTGGCACATGTCCGATCCGGTGGGGTGGTGTCTCCCGACGCCTCCGACCCGCCCGGTGAACGGAGGAATGCCCGTGAAAGCCGCCGTGGTCCGCAGTTTCACCGAACCCCTGACCGTGGAGGAGAGGCCCGTCCCGACCCCCGCACCGCACCAGGTGCTGGTGCGGATGGAGACCTCCGGCCTCTGCCACACCGACATCCACGCGGCCCGGGGGGACTGGCCCGTCAAACCCGAGCCCCCCTTCGTGCCCGGCCACGAGGGCATCGGCGTGGTCGAGGCCGTCGGAGAGCAGGTGGACCACCTCTCACCGGGGGACAGGGTGGCGATCCCCTGGCTCGGCGAGGCGTGCGGCCACTGCGACCACTGCGTGTCCGGCTGGGAGACCCTCTGCCTGGAACAGCGCAACAGCGGCTACTCCGTCGACGGCAGTCACACGGAGTACGCCGTCGCCCACGGCACCTACGTGGTGCCGGTGCCCGAGGGCATCGACCCCCTCGACGCGGCCCCGCTGACCTGCGCGGGGGTGACCACGTACAAGGCGGTGAAGCTCTCGGGCGCCCGGCCCGGCGCGCGTGTCCTCGTCTCCGGCATCGGCGGCCTCGGCCACCTCGCCCTCCAGTACGCGCGGATCTTCGGCGCGGAGACCATCGCCGTCGACGTCACCGACGAGAAGCTGGCGCTCGCCCGGGACCTCGGCGCGGACCACGTCGTCGACGCCCGAACCCAGGACGTCGCCGAGGAGACCCAGAAGCTGGGCGGCGCCGACGCCGCCATCTCCCTGGCCGTCAGCAACGAGTCCTTCTCCGCCGCGTACGGATCGCTCCGCCGGGGCGGGACGCTGGTGCTGGTCGCGCTGCCGGCCGAGGGCACGCTCGCGCTGCCGGTCTTCGACACCGTCCTGAACGGGATCACGGTCGTCGGCTCGATCGTCGGCACCCGCGAGGATCTGGCGGAGGTCTTCCGGCTGCACCGCCTCGGCCGCACCCGGGTCGTCCGCGAGACCCGGAAACTCGACGACATCAACAGCTCGATCGGCGAAGTGCTGGACGGGAAGGTGTCCGGCCGCCTCGTCTTCGACCTCCGCTGACGTCCTCTCGGCGGCGCCCCCGCCGCCGTTGGGCCGTTTGAGTGTCCTTGGCGCCCGGTGACGCTCCACCGGGAAGGATGTCCCACAGGGCCGAACCCCACCGGGCCATTCTGGTCGGCGAGTCCGCAACGGACCGTCGATCAAAGGAGCGTCGCAGTGACGACGAGGGGTACCTCAGAACCGGTGGAATCAGAGGCCGCGTACGCGGACGAACTGCCGGTACGGCGCAAGCAGCCGGGGAACGTCGTCATCAGATGGCTGACCACCACCGACCACAAGACGATCGGCACGCTCTACCTGATCACGTCCTTCGCCTTCTTCTGCGTCGGCGGCGTGCTCGCCCTGGTCATGCGCGCCGAACTGGCCCGGCCGGGCAACCAGATCATCTCGAACGAGCAGTTCAACCAGGCGTTCACGATGCACGGCACGATCATGCTGCTGATGTTCGCGACGCCGCTGTTCGCCGGTTTCACCAACTGGATCATGCCGTTGCAGATCGGCGCGCCCGACGTGGCGTTCCCGCGGCTGAACATGTTCGCGTACTGGCTGTACCTCTTCGGTTCGCTCATCGCCGTCGGGGGGTTCCTCACCCCCAACGGCGCCGCGGACTTCGGCTGGTTCGCCTACTCACCGCTCACCGACGCGGTCCACTCGCCGGGCGTCGGCGGCGACCTGTGGATCATGGGTCTCGCCTTCTCCGGGTTCGGTACGATCCTCGGCTCGGTCAACTTCATCACCACGATCGTCTGCATGCGCGCGCCCGGTATGACGATGTTCCGGATGCCGATCTTCGTGTGGACCGTCCTGCTGACCGGTGTGCTGGTCCTGCTGGCCTTCCCGGTCCTCGCCGGTGCGCTGCTGGCCCTGGAGGCCGACCGCAAGTTCGGGGCGCAGATCTTCAACCCGGCCAACGGCGGGTCGCTGCTCTGGCAGCACCTCTTCTGGTTCTTCGGCCATCCGGAGGTGTACATCATCGCGCTGCCGTTCTTCGGGATCGTCAGCGAGGTCATCCCGGTCTTCAGCCGCAAGCCGATCTTCGGCTACATCGGACTGATCGCGGCCACCATCGCCATCGCGGGTCTCTCCGTGACGGTGTGGGCGCACCACATGTACGTGACGGGCGGCGTGCTCCTGCCGTTCTTCTCCTTCATGACGTTCCTCATCGCGGTGCCGACCGGTGTGAAGTTCTTCAACTGGATCGGCACGATGTGGAAGGGCTCGTTGTCCTTCGAGACGCCGATGCTCTGGGCGACCGGCTTCCTGGTCACCTTCCTCTTCGGAGGACTGACCGGTGTTCTGCTGGCCTCGCCGCCGCTGGACTTCCACGTCTCGGACTCGTACTTCGTCGTCGCGCACTTCCACTACGTCGTCTTCGGCACCGTGGTGTTCGCGATGTTCGCCGGATTCCACTTCTGGTGGCCGAAGTTCACCGGCAGGATGCTGGACGAGCGGCTCGGCAAGATCACGTTCTGGACGCTGTTCGTGGGCTTCCACGGCACGTTCCTGGTCCAGCACTGGCTCGGTGCCGAAGGCATGCCGCGCCGCTACGCCGACTACCTCGCCTCCGACGGCTTCACCGCGCTGAACACGATCTCGACGATCTCCTCGTTCCTGCTCGGCCTGTCGATCCTGCCCTTCCTCTACAACGTCTGGAAGACCGCCAAGTACGGCAAGAAGATCGAGGTCGACGACCCGTGGGGCTTCGGCCGTTCGCTGGAGTGGGCCACCTCGTGCCCGCCCCCGCGCCACAACTTCGTCACCCTGCCGCGGATCCGCTCCGAGTCCCCGGCGTTCGACCTGCACCACCCGTACGTCCGGGCGCTCGACGACGCGACCAACGTCCCCGACGCGTCGGTGACCATCGCCCCCGGAGACAAGCAGCAGTAGGCGGTGTCCGCCCGACGACGTCCGCTGTCACGAGAAGAGGAACCCGTGAAACCCGATCCGGACTGCGCCCGGGGCCTCGCCCGCATGGAGGGCTACCTCCTGTGGAACGCCGAGGTCGAAGAAGCGCGCCGCCGCGCAGGCCGCTTCACCGACCAGCTCCCCTGGCTCACCACCGCCCAGCGCGAGGACGTGGAACGCGTCTACGTCACCGACCGGGTGGCGGTCTGCCGTGAGTCGTTCAGCCGCGTCGCCGGGCGGGCCGTCGAGCTCCGCGCCGAGTACACCGAACGCTACGAACAGCTCAGGAAGCGCTGCGTGGCCCTGTCGGTCGCCGGGGCCGGGGCGGTGACGGGCGCCTTCGCCGCGCTGACCCTGCTCACCCGCTGACCCGGTCCACCACGCGTCCCGCCGCGGGCACCACGCCCGCGGCGGGACGCCGTACGTCGCACGCTCACACCGCCGCCACCGGTGCTTCCGCCCGCTCCGGACGGAACACCCCCGCCTGCGCGGCGTCCAGAGCGGACAGCCGGGCGGTCAGCCGGTCCGCGTACGAGCGGGACAGCCCGGCCGGGCGGCCGTCGAGGTGCACGGCGCAGGCGGTCGTCGTGTCGATCAGCAGCTCCAGCGCCTGGGCGACCTCGGCGGACCCCGCCGTACGCCGGGCCACCGGGGGCAGCTCGGCGGCCGACAGCTCGATCGCGTTCCGGGCCGCCGCCAGGGACCGGTAGGCGTCCCGGCGCAGATCGCCCCGCCGCTCCCCGTCCCTCGGGTCGTCCAGCACGTGGCGGAGATACCGGTACGCGGCCGAGGTCGCCGTGTCGAGCGCCGAGCGCACCGAGGCCACCCGGTGTCCCGGCATCCGCACATGGCCGATCACCAGCACCAGCGCACACGCCAGCAAGGACTCCACGACACGTCCGGCACCGGCGGACGGCTCACCGGTCAGCGCCACCAGCGAGAGCACGAGCACGGTGACGACCGCGGTCTGGGCCGCGAAGTGCCGGCTGGCCACGGGGACGAGCGCCCCGCACACCGCGACCGCTCCCACCGCGACCGCAGGCCCGGCGAACGGTGCCAGCAGCACCGCGAAGAAGGCCGCCCCCGCCACCGTCCCGACCGCCCGGCACAGCACCCGTGAGGCCAGCGGCCCGAGGTCGGGCTTGACCAGGAACACCGCGGTCGCCGGCAGCCAGTACCAGTGGTCGTGCCGGAGCAGCTGGGCGAGCACGGTGCTCGTCCCGCAGCAGAGGGCGACCCGTATCCCGTACGCGCGCCCGGCCGGGCCGAAGGCACGCCGCAGCAGGGACGGCCGCCCGGACGCCTCGCCGGTCCGCAGCCGCCGACTGCCTTCGCGGCTGTCGAAGTCCGCGGCGGCGCGCAGCAACGCCTCGTCGAGCGCGCGCAGCCCTGATCCGGACCGGGCCGGCGCGGGGAGCGCACCGCAGTGGGTGCCCGTGAGGACGGCCCGGGCCAGCTGGTCGGGTCCCTCGGCGATGCGGGCGGGCAGTGGTTCCCCCGCCCAGGCCAGCGCGGTCGCCGCCTCGGCCAGAGGAAACGCGGCGGCGTACTGGGCGTGCAATCTGCGCTCGGCGGCCGAACTCGCGTGCCGCCGCAGCCTCGGCCCGGACAGCGTGTCCTGCGCGTGGTCGAGCGCGGCGCTCAGAGCCGCGCGCCGGCCCGGCGCCCGGTCGCTTCCCGCCGCCCGCAGGAGATCGGCGACAGCCGCGTACACCGCCGCCACGGCTTCGCGCTCCCCGTCGAGCACGTACGGAGCGCCCGCTCCCGTTCGGGAACGTACCGGGGAGGGCAGCACCAGCCGCAGCACCAGCAGCCAGCCCGCGCCGACGAGGAACAGGACCGCGCGCTGCCAGCCGGGCTCGGGCAACGGCATCCCGGCGCCGATCACGGCCGCCACCAGCAACTGGGTCCCACAAGCGGAGGCCACCGGCCCGGTCGAGCTGAGCGCGCCCGCCACGAGCCCCAGCACGCCCAGCGCGAGCGGCAGGACCACCAGGGAACGCCCGCCGCCGTCGAGCCCGCCGATGCAGGTGCCGAGGAACAGCCCGAAGGAGCCGATCACCGCGGGGAGCCCGAGCCGCAGCACCGCGCCGCGCCGGCTGCCCGGGCGGTCGTTGATCCCCGCGAGCAGGGCCCCCAGCGCGGCGGGCACCCCCAGCGAGGGGCGGTCGGCCAGGACCGACAGCAGCAGCGGCAGCACGGCCGGCCCGCCCCGCAGCACGGCACCCCAGGGCACCGGGGCACGCTGCATCTTCATGACGTGTCCGAGCCAGCGGGGCAGCGGACGTGAAGGGAGGGAGAAGGGAAAGGCGGGCAAGGAGGTTCGGAACACGGGGCTCCCGTCCAGCGGTGACATGGTGCGCCGGTGGACGTCCTCGGCCTTGGCTTCGTGCACCAAGCGTAGGGGAGCAACGTGGAGAACGTGCTACCCGGCCGTTTCCGGAACGTGAAGGCCCCAGAGCCCCCTCAGCGGGAAAGGCCGGCGGAGCGCCCCGCCGGCAGCCGGCCGGCACCACCCGGGCCGTCTGGGCCGGGGGCTTCGCGGGCGGTGACCTGTGGATCACGGGCCGCCCCGGGCCGCCGCACGGCCTACCGGCGCGGCGGATTGCCCTCGCCCCGCTCGCCCTCCGCCCCGAACTGCCGCTTGAGGCCGTCCTGAGCCGAGTCGACCTGGCTCTGGTACTTGTTGCCGGTCTTCTTGTCGATCATGTCACCGGCCTTGTCGACGGCCTTGCCCGCCTGGTCCTCGTGGCCTTTGAGCATCTTCTTGATCTTGTCCATCGCCGACATGACGTGTCCTTTCCGTCGTCGTCCCCCCGGGTCCCCTCAAGGTTCGCCGCACCCCGCCCGCTCCGCATCCCCGGTCGTACGCCGGGATGCGAAGCCCGCACCGGCGCGGAAGTGTGAACACCGCCCCCTGGGGCAGATACCGGTTGACCAACAGGAGGTGGTGGCAATGGGCCGCATCAGGATCGTCCGCCGTCCGCCCCAGCCCTCGGGGCCGCCCCCGCTCGATCTGCGCACGCCGTCCGGCCGGCCGCTTCCCTACTGACGACGCCAGGCCGTGTGTCGAAAGTCCCGTCCCTGCCCTTCGGGCGGGCGGCGCCACTTTCGACATGCGGCCCAAGGTGCCGGAATACGGCCTGAGGTGTCGGACGCCCCCCACCGGCACCCGCCGTCCGGAGCCGCGCGACTAAGCTCCGTACGCATGATCGATCTCTCTCGCCCGCGCTCGTGTCCCGAGCAGGGAACCGCCGCGTGTCCGCCGCCTGCCCCGCGCCCCACCCCTCGTACGATCCGCCGGGCCGCACGGTGGGGGAGTGCCGCGTGAACGCCCCCGAGCGGAACTGGGCCAAGAACGTCACCTTCGGCGCCCGTCGCCTGCTGACCCCCACGTCCGTGGAAGAGCTGCGCGACATCGTGGGATCGGCCACCGAGCTCCGCGCCCTGGGCACCAGGCACTCCTTCAACGAGATCGCCGACACGCGGGGTGACCTGGTCTCCGTCGCCGGGCTGCCCCGGGTGGTCGACATCGACTCCGCTGCCCGGACCGCCACGGTGAGCGCCGGACTGCGGTTCGGGGAGCTGACCGGAACCCTGCACGGGAGCGGCTTCGCACTCCACAACCTGGGTTCCCTCCCGCACATCTCGGTCGCCGGAGCCTGCGCCACCGGGACCCACGGTTCCGGCATCGGCAACCGCTCGCTGGCCGGAGCGGTCCGCGCCGTCGAACTCGTCCGCGCGGACGGCTCCCTCACCACGGTGGAGCGCGGTCACCCCGACTTCCCCGGCACGGTGGTGTCGCTCGGCGCGCTCGGCGTCGTCACCCGGCTCACCCTCGACCTCGTCCCCACCTTCGACGTCCGGCAGTGGGTCTACGAAGACCTGCCCCGCGACCAGGCGGTGCACGGGTTCGACGAGATCATGGCCGAGGGCTACAGCGTCAGCCTCTTCACGAGCTGGCGAGACCGGCCGGTCGACCAGGTCTGGGTGAAGCGTGCCGTCGACGGCGAGGACACGCACGAGGCCCCCGCCGAGTGGCGCGGCGCGGTGCTCGCCGACGGCCCCCGCCACCCGGTTCCCGGCATGCCGGCCGGAAACTGCACCCCGCAGCAGGGGACACGCGGCCCCTGGCACGAGCGGCTGCCCCACTTCCGCCTCGAATTCACCCCGAGCAGCGGTGACGAACTCCAGTCGGAGTACTTCGTGGCGCGGAGCGACGCACCCGCGGCTTTCGAGGCACTGGAGCGCATCCGGGACCACATCGCACCCCAGCTGCTGATCTCCGAGATCCGGACGATCGCCGCCGACGACCTCTGGCTGAGCCCCGCCCGGGGCCGCGACTCCGTGGCCTTCCACTTCACCTGGAAGCCGGACACGGCGGCGGTGATCCCGGTGCTGCACGCCGTCGAGGAGGCCCTGGCCCCCTTCGGCGCGAGGCCCCACTGGGGCAAGGTGTTCCCCATGGGCCCCGGCGACCTGCGCGGCCTCTACCCCGACTGGGCCCGCTTCGAAGAGCTCGCCGCCCGCCACGACCCCGAGGGAGTCTTCCGCAACGACTTCCTGCGCCGGTTCTTCCCCCGGTCCGGGGACTGACCCCGCGCCCGGCCGCCCGTCTCACCCGAGCCCCGGCCGCATCGCCGCGCGCTCGCCGGAGACGGGCCTCCGGGCGCGGCGGTCCGACCGGGGCGTCAGCTCTTCGACCAGCTCCGCCAGCTCCACACAGGCGTGCTCCATCTCGCGGCGGATGTTCAGCTGCTCCGTGACGACCGCCGACAGCAGCAGCGAAGTGAGCGTCACCGAGCCGTTGAGCAGCGCGAGGTTGAGCATCACCTCCAGCACCTCGTGCCCCCGGAACGGCCCGGCCTGGTGCGTCGCGGAGATCACCGCGAGTACGGAGACCAGCAAGGCACAGGGGGCGCTGCCGGGCAGCTGGAAGCGGAGTGCCGCCCAGATCAGGACGGGGAACACCAGATAGAGCATGGCGAGCGTGCTGGTCGTCGCCAGCAGGGAGGCGCCCGTCATGACGACGAACAGGCCGACTGCCTCCAGCCAGCGGTCCGTGGCCCGGGGCATCCGCGCCCGCCGCAGGACCAGCAGGATGGGCGTCACGACGAGTACGCCCATCACGTCCCCCGCCCACCAGCACGCCCACACGGGCCAGAACCGCTCCAACGGCAGTTTCTCGGTCAGGACCAGCGTGACGCACCCCAGTACGGAGCTGACCAGCATCCCCGCGAAGGCACCCAGGAACACCAGCGCGACCCCGTCCCGCAGCCGGTCCAGCTCCTCCCGGAAACCCACCGACCGCAGCGCCATGTACGCGCAGACCGGGCCGAGCGTGTTGCCGGCCAGGATGCCGAGCCCCAGGGGCGAGAACGAGCCGCTGATGGAGACCGTGGTGAACAGGGCGCCGAGCGCGATGCCGGGCCAGATCCGGATGCCGAAGTGCAGCAGGGCGGCCAGCGCCACTCCGGTGGGCGGCCACAGGGGCGTCACGACCGACTGGTACGCCTCCACCCTGCGCAGCAGCCCCAGACGGCCGGACAGGTAGTACACGGCGGCGACGCCCAGGAGCTGAGCGGCGGCCACGGCCCGGCCTCTGGCCTTCTCACTGCGGATCACAGATGTCATCAGACACCGGCCCCGCGCGCGACACCCGCGGTGACACGCGCGGTGCGCGTCAGCCGGCCGGTGCGCCGCCGTGGCGGAGGACGAGAAAGGCGACGTCGTCCTCGTGGCCCGTCATGTCCGCGGCCCCGAGCACCGTCTGCGCGAGCTCTTCGGCGGAGGCGGTCACATGGGCGCTCACCAGCCGGCGCATCCCTTCGAGACCCTCGTCGAGATCGAGGGAGGGGCCCTCCACGAGTCCGTCGGTCAGGAGGACGATCGCGCCGGGTACGTCCAGGGAATGCCGGGTGACCGGGTACACCTCCCCGCTCTGGATGCCCAGGGGCAGTCCGCCCGGACTCTCCACGATCCCCGACCGGCCGTCGACGCTCGCCCACACGCTCGCCACATGGCCGGCGCGGGCGGAATGGATCTCGTGGGTGACCGGATCCACCCGCAGAAAGGTGCACGTCGCGAACAGGGGCGCCGTGACCGACATCATCAGATCGTTGGTGCGGCGCATCACCTCGCCGGGGTCCGAGGTGCTGCCCGCGATGGCCCGCATCGCGATCCTGATCTGCCCCATGACGGCCGCCGCCTCGACGTCGTGCCCCTGTACGTCACCGATCGCGAAGCCGAGCGTGCCGTCCGGCAGCGCGAAACCGTCGTACCAGTCGCCGCCGATGTCCAGCCCGTGGTGGGTCGGCTGGTAGCGGGCCGCGGTCTGCAGACCGGGGACCGAGGGCAGCGCGCCCGGCAGCATGGTGCGCTGGAGCGCCTCGGCGAGTTCGACCCGGGCCTGATGGAGCTCCACCTCCTGCCGCGCACGGGCGGTGAGCTGCTGCAGGGTGCCGAGGAGATCCGCGGCGCTCGCTGGGGCGGGATTCCTCCGGCGAGTCATCGGCTGCTCCAGTGCGCATCGGTCACTGCAGACTATTTCGCGCGGGCCGCTCCGGCTACCCGGCGGCGTACTGACGGCCGGAGCCGCGTCCACTGCCCGCCGCCCGGCCCCGGCACCCTACGATCCAGTCCGGAGCCGCCCGGCCCGGCGGCTGACCGCGGGGCCGGGCGCCGTCTCTCAGGCCAGCCGGTTCCGGTGGACCCGGCCGTCCTTGACGATGACGGCCAGATTGTCCTCGGGCGCGCCGAGCACGTTCAGATCGCGGGTGGGGTCGCCCTCCACGACCAGCAGGTCGGCCCAGGCGCCGACCGTGACCTCGCCGATGCGGGCCGCCTTGTACGGGTCGCGTTCCCCGGAGAGCCGGAACAGACGGGCATTGCCCGAGGTGACCATCTTCAGCGCTTCGACGGGCGTGAAACCGAAGGTGCTCGACAGCCGGGTGAGCATCTCGCTCTGGAGGCCGGCCTTGGACGGATCCAGCAGCAGGTCCGTTCCGAAGGCGATCTGCGTCCCCGCGGCCCGCGCCCACGCGTAGGTCCGGGCCACGCCGTCGCACACCTGCTTGTTCTTCGCCGTGGACTCCGGAGAGGAGAAGGAGTGGTCGCCCTCCACGAACGGCTGGGTGCTCAGCCAGACGCCCGCGTCCGTCAGCAGCCGGATGGTCTCCTCCGACGCGAGGTGACCGTGCTCGACGGACTTGATCCCGGCGGCGACCGCGCGGCGGATCCCCTCGTCGCTGAAGACGTGCGCGCTGACGTACGTACCCCAGTCGGCGGCCGCCTCGACCGCCGCGCGCAACTCGTCCACCGTGTACTGCACCACGTCCAGCGGGTCGTGCGCCGAGGTCACCCCGCCGCCTGCCATCACCTTGAGCTGGGTGGCGCCCCGTTTCAGCTGCTCGCGGGCGGCCGCCAGCACCTGGTCCCGGCCGTCGGCGACCCGCATGAAACCGATCCCCTCGGCCCGCGACGGCGCGCCGCCGAACGTCGTGGCGTCGTCGTACGCGCAGGAGAAGTCGCCGTGCCCCGAGGTCTGCGAGAGCGCCGCCTGGCTCGGATAGATCCGCGGGCCGGGAAAGGCGCCCGCGTCCAGGACCTGCCGCAGCGCGGTGACGTCCCCGCCCATGTCCCGCACGGAGGTGAAGCCCCGCATGAGCATCCGGCCCGCCTCGGCCAGCGCCTGGTAGTAGCCCGAGCCGGTGCTGCCCATGGCCAGTCCGATCTCGGTGTTCCCGGCGGCGAAAAGGTGCACGTGCGCATCGGTCAGCCCCGGCATGAGCACGCGTCCGCCGCCCTCGACGGCCAGCGCGTCCGGCGGCGGCGTGCCGCCACCGATCGCGGCGATCCTGCGGTCTTCGACGAGCACCGACGAAGGTCCCGAGAGCTCGCTGTTCAGCCCGTCGAAAATGCGGACGTCACGGATCAGGATCGGTACGGAGCCCATGGGGTTCCTCTCTGCGGACGGAGGGCGCCGAAGGCGAAGGACGCCTGCCGCGCCAGGGACCGGCCCGGAGAACCGGGCCGGTTCCTCTGCCTACCGCGAGTCTTTTGTCCTGAAACATTCATATATGGGGAGACCGGTGACGCGTGACCGGACCTCCGCCGCGGCCCTGCCCGGCCCGGCGGCGGACGGTTGTCGATGCGTCTGTTCGACGCTACGTTCCCCCTTGATCGTCAGGAGCCCGGACCCCGGGGAACCAGTGGAAGGCCGAGAATCGCGTGCGAGACGGATCTGCGCAGGTCGTACGGAACCCCGTGCTGCCCGGTACCCACCCCGATCCCTCGATCGTGCGGGTCGGTGACGACTACTACCTGGCGACCTCGACGTTCGAATGGTGTCCGGGCGTCCGCCTGCACCATTCCCGGGACCTGGTCCACTGGGAGCCCCTGGGCGGGGCGCTGGCGGGCCCGCCGGCGCTCGACCTGACCGGATGCCCCGACTCCGGCGGCGTATGGGCGCCCAGCCTGAGCCACGCCGACGGGCTGTTCCACCTCGTCTACAGCAACGTGTCGGCGTACACCGGCGGCTTCTCCGACGCACCCAACCACCTCGTCACCGCTCCCTCGGTCCACGGCCCCTGGTCCGAGCCGGTCCTGCTGCACGCGCGCGGCTTCGACGCGTCCCTCTTCCACGACGGCCCCGACAGCTGGCTGATCAACCTCGTCCACGACTGGCGGCCCGGGCACGGCGGGTCCGCCGGCCTGGAAGCGACCCGCTACGACCGTGCGGCCCGCGCCCTGACAGGCGACCCCGTCCTCATCGGCCTGCCTCCCGGGGACAGCTGGATCGAGGGCCCCAACCTCTACCGCGTCGGTGACTGGTACTACCTGCTGACGGCCGACGGCGGCACCGGCTACGACCACCAGGTGACCGTCTCCCGCTCCCGTACCCTGACCGGCCCGTACGAACGCGATCCGGGCGGCCCGCTCATCACCGCACGCCACCGCCCGGACCTGCCCCTGCAGAAGGCCGGTCACGGCAGCCTCGTGACGACGCCCGCCGGTGAGACGTACCTGGCCTACCTCGTGGCCCGCCCGCTCGGCCGGCACGGGCCGTGCATCCTGGGCCGGGAGACGGCCCTGGCACCCGTGACCTGGACTCCCGAGGACTGGCCCCGCGTCCCGACGGGCGAACCCGCCCTGCAAGTGGCCGCCCCCGCCCCCGTACGGCGCGAGGCACCCCCGGAGGACACCCCGGCCCCGGGCGCCCACCTGGCCGACGAGTTCGACCGGCCCGTCCTGGGGGCCCAGTGGTCCACGCTCCGGCGCCCCGCGGCACCGGAGTGGCTGTCGCTCACCGACCGCCCCTCCCACCTCAGGATCCGGGGAGGCCGCGCCCCGCACAGCCTCGTCGGGCCGAGCCTGGTGGCCCAGCGGGTGACCGCGCCCCGCTGCTTCTTCGAAGCCACCATGGAGTACCGCCCCGAGGCCTTCCAGCACCTCGCCGGGATCACCGCGTACTACAACACCCGCAACTGGTACTACCTGTACGTCACCGCCGACGACGAGGGCCGGCCCGTCCTGCGCAGAGCGAGCAGCGACCGGGGCGTACTGGCCGTCGACGAGGCCGGCGGGATTCCCCTCGACGGCATCGCCAGGCTGCGCCTGGGGTGCGAACTGGACGGCGGGGAACTGCGCTTCCACTACGACACCGGCTCGGGCCGGCGCCCCGTCGGAGAGGCGGCCGACGCGACCGTGCTCTCCGACGAGCACGCCGAGGACGTCCACGAGGGCCAGGTCAGAGCCATGGGCTTCACGGGCGCCTTCGTCGGACTGTGGGTCTGGGACCTCACCGGAAGAGGCCACCACGCGGACTTCGACGCCGCGACGTTCACAGCGGAAGGGTGAGCGGGGCCCAGCGGCACGCCCCCCCCCCCGACGCCCCGCCCACCGCTCAGCCGAAGGGAGGCGGGGAGCGGTCTCGTGCTTTCTGCCACGAGGGCCGGCGTGAGACTCCCGCCCCCGGCGCGCCGGTGCCGTGCTGCCGCGCTCGATCAGCAGGAGAAGAAGCACCGGCACGGTGCGGGCGGGCCCGCCGTCGAGCAGCACCGCCCGACCAGGGCGGGCAGCGCTTCCGGCCTGCCCTCAGCGCCCCGACGTCTTCAGGAAGACCGGGTTGGTGAGGGCGGCCATCGGGCCGAACATCAGGGCGTCGCCCATGGTGTTGCCCTGCCCCGCCGAACCGTTCGCCATCGGGTGGCGGACCTCGGCGCGCACGTACGCGGCGAGCGAGGTGGTCGTACGCCACACCACCGTGCCCGAGCCCTCGGCGCCCAGCGACTCCTGGTGCATCTGGCCCTCGTCGGTGATGAAGCGGACCGTGCCGTTCGGTACGCCCTTCACGTCGAGGCGGACGTCCACCGGCGCGTCCGCGGGTGCCTTGAGGGTCTCGCCGATCCCGGCCTGCCGCGCGTCGCCGCTCACGGTGAAGGTCAGCTCCACCGCGGCGGACTCGGCGATCCAGCTGCGCCCGGCGCGGATTCCGTCCATGATCGAGTCGGTCTGCAGGTCGTCGGCGAGCACCACGTTGTGCGGCAGGCCGATGACCTGCGGGGTGCTGTGCGCGTCGCTGTTGCCCATGGCCGGCACCCAGCGGCCGCCCGAGCGCACCGCCTCGCCGATCTTCTGGTCCCAGGTGCTGATGGCGTGCTCGTCGTCGTACGTCCACGGGCCGGTCCACACCTCGGTGGCGTCCGCGTCGTCGAAGCCGAACTTCCACTGGCTCGCCACGTACGCGCAGTACATGTGGGCGGGCACCACGAGGCCACCGCCGCGGCGCACCTGACGGGCGAAGCGGGGGAAGGCGTCGTCGCGGTTGCGGTAGCGCCAGTCGATCCACTCGCCGGGGGGAAGGCCGAGGGCGAGCCAGTGGCCATTGCGGGTGGTGACCTCCTCACCGGTGATGATCAGCAGGTCGGAACCGGCGTACTCGCCCCACACCGCGTGCGCGGACGAGGTGTTGTGGTCGGTGGAGACCATGAAGTCCAGCCCCGCGTCCCGCGCACCGGCCGCCACCTCGGCGGGCAGGCGCTTGCCGTCCGAGTGGACCGTGTGCAGGTGGCAGTCGCCCCGGTACCAGGCACGGCCGCGGCCCCTGGCCCGCTGCGGCGGGAAGCTGCGGGGAGCGGCCGGGCCGGGCTCGCCGTACGTCAGGGTCACCTGGACCTGGTAGTTCAGCCCCTGCGGCGCCACCTGGTACGGCCCGAGCACGATGTGCCAGGTGCCGCGGCCGACCTTGCCCGGCAGATAGCCCGGGGTCGCCTCGCCGTTGCTGATCTCGAAGGAGGTACGCGAACCGCCGGACCAGCCCCGGAAGCCGCGCCCGCCCAGGCCGGTGCCGCGCTCGTCGAAGATGCCGATGTCGCAGGAGTTGCCGGGTGTGCCGGAGGGGACCGCGGGCTTGTCGTACGCGTACGACACGGCGATCTTCCGTACGCCGGACGGGACCTCGACGGGCAGATAGACGAAGTCGGCCACGCCGGTGGCCAGATGGCCACTGATGACATGCGTCGCCTCCGCGCCCTGCGGGGCGGACTCCGCAGCCTGGGCCGACGGGGCGAACGCCATGGGGGCGAGGGTGAGGGCAGCCGCGCCGGCGACGCCCGCCGCCAGCAGCCCGCGGCGCCCCGGCCCGTCCCCGGGTTCGTCGGTCCGTCCGGCGTCGGGGCGGAGGATGTCCACCTGGTTCTCGCAGTGTCCGTCAAGGCACATGGGTCGTCCTAAAAAAGTGTGTTCTGGTGAAAGCCGTTTACTTTTTGACTCTTGGTGACCTCCGTGAACATGGTGTGGCCCCGGCATGGCGGCGCGAGGTACCGACGGTGGCGGAAGCACGCCGGTGCGGAGGCCCGGGGCTCGATGCCTCAAGGTCCTGACTTTTCCGCCGGATCGCTGGTGAGCTCCTCGGCCATGGTGTCAGTGGTCACCTGCTGGGCCCGGACACTGAATCGGTGCACGAACCGCCTTAAGCGCAGGGGGAGTTGACGATGGATGAGGGATTCTCGCGGTCGAGCGCGCGGTAGAAGGAGTCGAACCAGCGGTAGCCTGCGCCGCCGCCCGGCGGGACAGGGCCGCGTCGGCCAGCTCCAGGGCGGAGGGCTGGGGGTCGGACGTCGCGGCCTCGGCGAACAGCAGCACGCCGGACAGCAGAGCCGCCGCGACGGCCGAGGCAGCGGCGGCGGCCACGAGTACCGGCTTCGTCCGGGGGCGTCGCGGAGTGAATTTCACCGACGGCGTCCTCTCTGTCCGAGTCCGGCCGGGAGCCGGACGCGGAGAGGAGGCTATGGAGCAACTTTTTGACCGTCAATAAGTGAAAACAGATATGGTTCCGGCGGGTTTTGTGTGAAGCGCAAATTACCGTTTGGCCAATGATGGGTAAAACTGGAGTGTGCCACTATCATCGGTCCATGGATGTGGCTTCCGATCGCTCCTCACCCCGCAACAGAACCAGGGAAGAGATCTTCCGGGTCATTCAGGGCGGCGGTGCACTGACGCGTGCGCAACTCGTGGAAACCACCGGTCTGTCACGGAGCACCGTCAATCACGCGGTCTCCCGGCTCATCGCCGAGGAGCGGGTGAAGGAGGAGGATCCCGAGGCGAAGGGGCCGGGGAGCGGCAGCGGACGCCCGGCGGGGGTGCTGAGATGCGTTCCCGGCGGGGCCAGTTCGGCGGCGCTCGACTTCGGACACACCCACATCAAGGTCGCCGTCGTCGACGACACGGGCCGGATGCTGGCCCAGCGGCGTGCCGACCTGAACGTCGACCTGCGCGCGTCCGAGGCCATGGACGCGGCGGCGGACATGCTCGCGGAACTCCGCCGCGAGCATGCCGTCGACGACCTCTCGACCGTGGTCGCGGGGATCCCGGGACCACTCGACTCCGCCACCGGGCTGGTGCGTTCGCCCACCATCCTCTCCAGCTGGGTCGGCCTCGACCCCGGGAGGGAACTCGAACGCCGGCTTGGCCTGCGGGTCCACGTCGAGAACGACGCCGTACTCGGCGCCTACGGCGAACTGCGGTGCGGCGCCGGGCAGGGCTACTCCGACTTCCTGTACGTGAAGGCGTCCCACGGCATCGGCGCGGGGATGGTGCTCGGCGGTGAGCCGTACCGGGGGGCTCTCGGTATCGCCGGGGAGATCGGCCACACACCGCTGCCCGGCTACACGGAGCTGTGCCGGTGCGGCCGACGTGGCTGCCTGGAGGCGGTGGTCTCGGTCGAGTCCGTCAAGGCGCAGATCGCCCACACCCATCCCAGCCTGGACGCCGACGTTTCCTTCGGGGACCGGCCGGACGATCCGACCACCTGGCGGATCCTGAACGACGCGGGCCGCATCCTCGGCGAAGTGCTCTCGGTCCTGAGCAACCTGCTCAACCCGGCCGCGGTCATCATCGGCGGCGAACTCGGTGCCGCCGGCGGCGCCCTCCTGGAGGGTGTGGCGGCGACGGTGCACCGCAGTGCCCAGCCCGCGATCGCCGCGTCCCTCGACGTCCTCCCCGCCCAGCTGGGAAGGGACGCGGAGCTGATCGGCGCGGCGGCGCTCGCCGCCGCGTTCGCACGGAAGTGACCGGAAGCCGAAGGTCGTGGGAGCGCTCCCGCATGGGTCTGTCGGCGCGCTCCCGCGCGTCCTTCGGGGGCTGACGACCACGCCCGCGACGCGGCCGCTCCGACGGGCCCTGGACGGCTTGACCGGCCCGGGCGAACGAGGAGTTGAACCCGTCGAGCCGGATCAGGGCCACCGGGTCGGCGGGGGAACGTAACCGGTGGGCGAAGGCAGGCGGCCGGGCTCCTCGTCCCGGGACGCCCGGGGCCTTCCGCTGCCGCCCGGCGCCGTGACGGCGCACGTGAGTGCGGCGCGCGAGAGCCCGGTCCCGGATCCGCCGGACCAGGCGCGCGCGTCGCTGATGCGGGCCGGTGCGCTGCCGTACCGGCCGGTTCGCGCTCCGGTACCCCGGACGAACGAGGCCGTCCAGCAGGGGCTTTGTCCTCCGAGCGGAAAAAGTCTGCGCGGATCGACGCACGACTTCTTCACGACCGTGCCGTTGACTGCTACGTTCCACCGAAAGCAGGAACCGCAAGTCCAGTGCACACAGGTCGAGTTGTGGCTAGGGGGGACACGTGAGACGCATGACCGAACGACCGGCGAACGCCCACCAGGCCCACCTGCTCAAGCTGTTGCGCGACCACGGTCCGCAGTCCCGGGCGCGCCTCGGCGAACAGGTCGACCTCTCGCGATCGAGGCTTGCCGTGGAGGTGGACCGGCTGCTGGAGACCGGGCTGGTGGCCGCCGACGGCCTCGCCGCCTCACGCGGCGGGCGCCGGTCCCACAATGTCCGGCTCGCACCGGGTCTCCGTTTCCTCGGTGTCGACATCGGCGCGACGTCGGTCGACGTCGCCGTCACCAACGCCGAACTGGAGGTGCTCGGTCACCTCAACCGGCCCATGGACGTACGCGAGGGCCCCGTCGCGGTCTTCGAGCACGTGCTGGATCTGGCGGCGCAACTGAGGAAATCGGGACTCGCGGAAGGCTTCGACGGCGCCGGGGTCGGAGTGCCCGGACCGGTCAGTTTTCCCGAGGGTGTGCCGGTCGCACCGCCGATCATGCCCGGCTGGGACGGCTTCCCCGTGCGGGAGGTGCTCGGTCAGGAACTCGGCTGCCCGGTCATGGTCGACAACGACGTGAACCTGATGGCCATGGGGGAGCGGCACGCGGGCGTCGCCCGCTCGGTGACCGACTTCCTCTGCGTCAAGATCGGAACCGGCATCGGGTGCGGCATCGTCGCCGGCGGTGAGGTCCACCGCGGAGTGACGGGCAGCGCCGGAGACATCGGGCACATCCAGGCGGTCCCCGGCGGCCGGCCGTGCACCTGCGGCAACCGGGGCTGCCTGGAAGCGCACTTCGGCGGTGCGGCACTCGCCCGCGACGCCACCGAAGCGGCCCGGCAGGGCCTGTCCGCCGACCTCGCGGCCCGGCTCGCGGCGAAAGGCACCCTCACGGGCGTCGACGTCGCAGCCGCCGCGGCCGCGGGGGACGCCATCGCGCTCGATCTGATCCGCGCGGGCGGAACCCACGTCGGGCAGGTCATCGCCGGGCTCGTCTCCTTCTTCAACCCCGGCCTGGTGGTGATCGGCGGCGGGGTGACCGGCCTCGGCCACACCCTGCTCGCGGCCATCCGCACTCAGGTCTACCGCCAGTCGCTGCCCCTGGCGACCGGCAACCTGCCGATCGTCCTCGGAGAACTGGGCCACGACGCCGGAGTCATCGGCGCCGCCCGGCTCATCAGCGACCACCTCTTCTCACCCGCGTAAGGCGCTCCCAGCACCCAGCCAACGCCCCCCGGTACAGCGCACCGCACCGTCCGTACCGCCAGGCACCGCTCGTACCGCCAGGCACCGCTCGTACCGCCAGGCACCGCTCGTACCGCCCGCACACGGCACAGCTCCGCCCCGCACACGGCACAGCTCCGTACGTTCCGCACCGCCACTGCCGCTCCGCAGCACCCGCACCGCGAGCCACAGCACCGTGAGCCACCGCACAGCACGAGCCACCGCACCGCCGCGATCCGCGCAGCGCGTCCTCGTACCGCGCCCGCGTGCCCGAATCCGACCCGCCCGACCCGACACCAGGTGCTCCAGCCCTGACCGAGGCCGTATGTCTGCCGAGGGGAACCCACATGGCACTCCAGCCACCGCTGCTCCACATGTCCGGCATCACCAAGTCGTTCCCCGGTGTCCGCGCCCTGGACGGCGTCGACCTGGAGGTCCAGGCCGGTGAAGTGCACTGCCTGCTCGGCCAGAACGGTGCCGGCAAGTCCACCCTGATCAAGGTTCTCGCGGGTGCCCACCAGCCCGACACCGGCACCATCCACTGGCGCGGCGAGGCCGTGACCCTGCGTTCGCCCATCGCCGCCATGCGTCTCGGCATCGCCACCATCTACCAGGAACTCGACCTGGTGGAGCATCTGTCGGTCGCCGAGAACATCCACCTCGGCCACGAGCCGACCACCGCCGGGTTCGTGGTCAGGGGCCGGGCCGCCCGTACCGCGTCCACCGAACTCCTGCGACGGCTGGGGCACCCCGAGATCGACCCCGCCCGTCTCGTCGGAGACCTGTCGGCCGCGCAGCAGCAGATCGTTTCGATGGCCCGTGCGCTCTCCCACGAGGTCCGGCTCATCGTCATGGACGAGCCGTCCGCCGCCCTCGATCCGGACGAGGTCGACAACCTGTTCAGGATCGTCGGGACGCTGACCGCGGAAGGCGTGTCGGTGGTCTACATCTCGCACCGCCTGGAGGAGATCCGCCGCATCGGCGACCGCGTGACCGTGCTCAAGGACGGCCGGGCGGTCGCGGGCGGACTGCCCGCCGACGCCACCCCGACCCACGACATCGTCGCCCTGATGACCGGGCGGAACGTCGAATACGTCTTCCCCCGGCGGCCGGAGTCCCCGCCCGCCGGGCCCCCGGTCCTGGAGCTGCGCGGCCTCGCCCGCGCGGGCGAGTTCGAGCCGCTGGACCTCACCGTCCGCCCCGGTGAGATCGTCGGCCTCGCCGGACTCGTCGGCTCCGGCCGCTCCGAGATCCTGGAGACCCTCTACGGCGCCCGCAGGCCGACGTCCGGACAGGTACTCGTCGACGGAAGCCCGTTGCGGCCGGGCAGTGTGCGTGCGGCGGTCCGGGCCGGCATCGGCCTCGCCCCCGAGGAGCGCAAGGCGCAGGCGCTGCTGATGCTGGAGTCCGTCACCCGCAACGTCTCCCTCTCCACGCTCTCCCGCTTCTCCCGTGCCGGCTGGCTCGACCGCCGCGGAGAACGGTCGGCCGCCCGCGCGGCCACCCGGGAACTGTCCCTGCGCCCCGACAACCCGTCGGTTCCCGTCCGCACCCTCTCCGGCGGGAATCAGCAGAAGGCGGTGCTCGCCCGCTGGCTGCTGCGCGGCTGCCGCGTGCTGCTGCTCGACGAACCGACCCGGGGCGTCGACGTCGGAGCCCGCGCCGAGCTGTACGCGGTCGTGCGGCGGCTGGCCGACGAAGGACTCGCGGTGCTGCTCGTGTCCAGCGAGGTTCCCGAAGTGCTGGGCCTCGCCGACCGCGTGCTGGTGCTGCGCGAGGGCCGTGTCGTGCACGAGGCACCGGCCCGCGAACTCGACGAACACCGCGTACTCGACATCGTTCTGGAAGGAAGCCCGGCATCATGACGCAGCACGCCTCCCCGCCCCGCGACAGCACCGACAAGGCGCAGTCGGCCGGCGACCTCCCCGTCTGGCGCTCCCTGGTGGCCCGCGCCGACATCCGTACCCTTTCGCTGGTCGGCGTGCTCCTCGCCCTCGCCGTCGTCGGCGGAATAACCAAACCGGACGAGTTCCTGGACACCCAGAACCTCCAACTCGTCCTCACCCAGGCGTCGGTGATCGGCGTCGTCACGGTCGGCATGACCTTCGTCATCACCTCCGGCGGCATCGACCTGTCGGTCGGCGCGGTCGTCGCCCTCGCCTCGGTGTGGGCGACCACGGTGGCCACCCAGGAGTTCGGTTTCGCGGGCATCCTCTTCACCGCGCTGCTCGTCGGCGTGGCCTGCGGGTTCGTCAACGGGCTGCTCATCTCCTTCGGTGGCATGGTCCCGTTCATCGCCACCCTCGCCATGCTCGCCTCGGCCCGCGGGCTCGCGCTCCAGATCACCGACGGCAAGACGCAGATCGTCACCGTCGACGGGCTCCTGGGCCTCGGCGAGCGGGACTCGTACGTGCTCGGCATCCCGCCCCTCGTCCTGGTCTTCGCAGCCGTGACGGTCGTCGGCTGGCTGGTGCTCAACCGCACCACCTTCGGGCGCCGCACCATCGCCGTCGGCGGCAACGCCGAGGCGGCCCGGCTCGCCGGCATCGACGTACGCCGCCAGCGGCTCTACCTCTACCTGCTGTCCGGACTGTGCTGCGGCATCGCCGCCTTCATGCTGATCATCCTCTCCGGGTCCGGACAGAACACCAACGGCAACCTCTACGAACTCGACGCCATCGCGGCCGCGATCATCGGCGGAACCCTGCTCAGCGGGGGACGCGGCACCATCACCGGCTCCGTGCTCGGCGTCCTGATCTTCACCACGATCACCAACATCTTCGCCCTGAACAACCTGCAGAGCGACGTCCAGCAGATTGCCAAGGGCGCGATCATCGTCGCCGCGGTGCTCGTCCAGCGCCGCACCGCGAGCACGACCTGAGGAAGGGGTTCACCGTCATGTCACACCTCACCAGCCGCAGAGGGCTGCTCTTCGGGAGCGCCGCCATCTCCGCCGGAGCGCTGCTCACCGGTTGCACGAGCAACGAGAGCAAGGACGAGAAGCCCGCCGCCGCCGAGCGGCCGGCCGCCGACGACCAGCCCGGCAAGCCGGTCACCATCGGCTTCGCAGGCCCCCAGGCCGACCACGGCTGGCTCAACGCGATCAACGACAACGCCAAGAGCCGCGCCAAGAAGTACTCGGACGTCACCCTGGAGATCACCGAGGGCTCCAACGACACCGCCGCGCAGATCGGCCAGATCGAGACCCTGATCAACAAGAAGGTCGACGTCCTGGTGATCCTGCCCGCGGACGGCAAGGCCCTCACCCAGGTCGGGCTGAAGGCGATGCGCGCCGGCATCCCGGTGATCAACCTGGACCGGATCTTCAACACCCCGCAGGCGTACCGCTGCTGGATCGGCGGCGACAACTACGGCATGGGCTTCAACGCCGGTCACTACATCGGCGAGAAGCTCAAGGGAAAGTCCGGCGCCCGCGTCGTCGAGCTCGCCGGTCTGGACAACCTGGAGCTGACCAAGCAGCGCACCCAGGGCTTCGACGACGCCCTCAAGAACTACCCCAACATCCAGAAGGTCGCCCGCCAGGCCGCCGACTTCACCGTCGAGTCCGGCCAGGCCAAGATGGCCCAGCTCCTCCAGGCCCAGTCGAAGATCGACGCCCTGTGGAACCACGACGACGACCAGGGCGTCGGCGCGCTGCGCGCCATCGAGCAGGCCGGGCGCGACGAGTTCCTGATGGTCGGTGGCGCCGGGGCGCTCTCCGCCTTCGAGGTGATCAAGCAGGACAGCGGGGTCCTGAAGGCGACCGTGCTGTATCCGCCGACGATGGCCGCCTCGGCCATCGACCTGGCCCGCGCACTCGGCCAGGCCAAGGGGGTCGGCGGCCTCGCCGAGTACGAGATCCCCTCGTCGATCACGCTCTACTCCGCCGTCGTCGACAAGGACAACGTCGACCAGTACATGCCCACCGGCTTCCGCTGACGGGCCAGGCCGTGTCCGCGGCGTCCCGCCGCGCGCCCGGAAAGGGGCGCGGGCCCGGACGGACGCCGCGGACACGGCCTCCGTACCCCCACGGATCTACGAAGAGGATGAGGAGGACCCACCCATGGGACACCCGGAGCAGATCGAAGGGCCGGAAGCGGCGAAGCCACCGCTCCGCGTCGGAATGGTCGGATACGCCTTCATGGGCGCCGCCCACTCCCAGGGCTGGCGCACCGTGGGCCGCGTCTTCGACCTGCCCCTGAGACCGGTCCTGGCGGCCGTCTGCGGCCGGGACGACGCCGCGGTCCGGGCGGCGGCCGACCGGCACGGCTGGGCGAGCGCCGAGACCGACTGGCGCGCCCTGGTGGCGCGGGACGACATCGACCTCGTCGACATCTGCACCCCCGGTGACAGCCACGCCGAGATCGCGCTGGCCGCGCTGGCCGCGGGCAAGCACGTGCTGTGCGAGAAGCCCCTCGCCAACACGGTGGCGGAAGCCTCCGCGATGACCGTCGCCGCCGAAGCGGCGGCCGCCCGGGGGCAGTTGACGATGGTCGGCTTCAACTACCGGCGGGTGCCCGCCACCGCCCTGGCCCGCCGGATGGTGGCCGAGGGCAGGATCGGCACCCTGCGGCACGTACGGGTGTCCTACCTCCAGGACTGGCTGGTGGACCCGTCCTTCCCGCTCACCTGGCGGCTGCGCAAGGAGCACGCCGGCTCCGGCGCGCTCGGCGACCTGGGCGCGCACATCGTCGACCTCGCGCAGTACCTGGCCGGTGAACGGCTGGCCGGCGTCTCCGCGCTCACCGAAACCTTCGTGCGGCGGCGTCCGCTGCCCGCCGGGCCCACCAGCGGCCTCGCCGCCGGGGCGGTGGCCGGCACCGGGGAGGTCACCGTGGACGACGCCGCCGTCTTCACCGGACGGTTCGACTCCGGCGCCCTCGCCTCGTTCGAGGCCACCCGCTACGCGACCGGGCGCAAGAACTCGCTGCGCATCGAACTCAACGGAGAACGGGGGTCGCTCGCCTTCGACCTGGAGCGCCTGAACGAACTCGCGTTCCACGACGGCACCGAACCCGGAACGCACGCCGGGTTCCGCCGGATCCTCGTCACCGAGCCCGACCACCCCTATGTGGAGGCCTGGTGGCCCCCGGGCCACGGCCTCGGCTACGAGCACTCCTTCGTGCACCAGGCCCGCGATCTCGTCCACGCCATCGCCGAGCGGCGCGCTCCTTCACCCTCCTTCGCGGACGGGCTGCAGGTCCAGCGGGTACTCGCCGCGGTGGAGGAGAGCGCGGAGAAGAACTCCGTCTACACCCCGATCGCGTTCTGAGGAGGACCCGTGCCGCGCAATTTCACGCTCTTCACCGGTCAGTGGGCAGACCTCCCTCTGGAGGAGGTCTGCCGTCTGGCCCGCGACTTCGGCTACGACGGCCTCGAACTCGCCTGCTGGGGAGACCACTTCGAGGTCGACAAGGCGCTCGCCGATCCCGCCTACCTGGACTCGCGGCGCGAGCTCCTGGACCGGTACGGGCTCAAGTGTTGGGCCATTTCGAACCACTTGGTGGGACAGGCCGTCTGTGACGCCATCATCGACGAACGCCACCAGGCCATCCTGCCCGCCCGGATCTGGGGCGACGGCGAGGCCGAGGGCGTACGGCGGCGTGCCGCGGCCGAGATCGCCGACACCGCCCGTGCCGCGGCGGCCTTCGGCGTCGACACCGTGATCGGGTTCACCGGCTCGGCGATCTGGCATCTGGTCGCCATGTTCCCGCCCGCCCCCGAGTCGATGATCGAGCGCGGCTACCAGGACTTCGCCGACCGGTGGAACCCGATTCTGGACGTCTTCGACGCCGAGGGTGTCCGTTTCGCCCACGAGGTCCACCCCAGCGAGATCGCCTACGACTACTGGACCACCCGGCGCGCCCTGGAGGCCGTCGGCCACCGGCCCGCCTTCGGACTCAACTTCGACCCCTCCCACTTCGTGTGGCAGGACCTCGATCCGGTCGGCTTCCTCTGGGACTTCCGTGACCGGATCTACCACGTCGACTGCAAGGAAGCCCGTAAGCGCCTGGACGGACGGAACGGACGGCTCGGCTCCCACCTGCCGTGGGGCGACCCCCGCCGCGGCTGGGACTTCGTCTCCGCCGGCCACGGCGACGTCCCCTGGGAGGACGTCTTCCGGATGCTGGGCTCCATCGGTTACCAGGGGCCGGTCTCCGTCGAGTGGGAGGACGCCGGCATGGACCGGCTCCAGGGCGCCCCCGAGGCCCTGACCCGGCTCAAGGCGTTCGACTTCGACCCGCCGAAGGCGTCCTTCGACGCGGCCTTCGGCACGCAGACCTCCTGACCCGGGCGGCTCCGGGGCCGGGCCGCCCCGGCCGCCACCGGCCCGTGACGACCGGGGCCCGGCCCCGGAGCCCGCCCCGCGATCCTCACTCCCGCTCCCCGGGACGACGGCACATCCCGGCGTACCGCGCCCGCCCGTACAGACCAGCCCCACTCTGGAGGCGTTCGTGCACGGCACCGACCGCACCACCCACCACCCCCACACCCCCGCACACCACCACCCACCGACGTCGGCGACCCCGCGAGGCGGTGACCCTGCCGGGCCGCCGCACGGTCGTCCGGCGGAGCGCCGCGCTCCTCGCCGCGGACGGCTCGAACTCCACCACCGGCCGAGGGGGCTGTGATGCGTACGACCGGCAGACTGACGACGGCCGCGGCGGGAGCGGCCCTTCTCCTGGGCTGCGTGGCGGGCCCCTCCGCCGCACATCCGGCCGAGGCCAAGCGCGTCCTGGTCTTCTCCAAGACGGCCGGGTTCCGTCACGACTCGATCCCCGAGGGGATCGCGGCCGTACGTGAACTCGCGACGCAGGGCGGCTTCGCGGTCGACGCCACGGAGGACTCCGCCGCCTTCACCGCGAAGAACCTGCGCCGCTACGACGCGGTCGTGTTCCTGTCGACGACGGGAGACGTCCTCGACGACCACCAGCAGCGGGCCTTCGAGGGCTACATCCGCCACGGCGGCGGGTACGTGGGCGTCCACGCCGCCGCCGACACCGAGTACGACTGGGACTTCTACGGCGGCCTGGCCGGCGCCTGGTTCCAGGCGCACCCGGCGATCCAGCCGGCCACGGTGCGCGTGGAGGACCGCGCGCACCCGTCGACAGCGGGTCTGGCACGGACCTGGAACCGTACGGACGAGTGGTACAACTACCGCTCCAACCCGCGTGAACACGCCCACGTCCTCGCCTCGCTCGACGAGTCCTCGTACCAGGGCGGCACCATGGACGGCGACCACCCGATCGCCTGGTGCCAGGAGTACCGGGGCGGCCGCGCCTTCTACACCGGCGGCGGTCACTCCAAGGAGTCCTACGCCGAACCCGCCTTCCGGCAGCACCTGCTGGGCGGAATCCGCTGGGCCATCGGCGAGGCCCAGGCCGACTGCCGGCCGGAGAACGGCTACCGGCCGCTGTTCGACGGCACGTCCCTGGACGGCTGGCAGCAGGCGGGGCCGGGCTCCTTCGCCCTGTCGGAGGACGGCACGCTGACCTCCGACGGCGGGATGGGGCTGCTCTGGTACGCGGGCCAGAGCTTCGGGTCGTACTCCCTGAAGCTCGACTGGAAGGCGGAGGGCGACGACAACTCGGGTGTGTTCGTGGGCTTCCCGCCCTCCGACGACCCGTGGTCGGCCGTGGACCACGGCTACGAGATCCAGATCGACGCCACCGACACACCGGACCGCACCACGGGCTCCGTCTACGGATTCAAGTCCGCCGACCGGAAGAAGCGCGACCGCGCGCTGAACCCGCCGGGGGAGTGGAACACGTACGAGATCCGGGTGGAGGGCGAGCACCTGCGCATCTGGCTCAACGGCGTACGGATCAACGACTTCACCAACACCGATCCGTCACGGAGCCTGCGCGAGGGACACCTCGGCATCCAGAACCACGGAGCCGGTGACCAGGTGTCGTTCCGCGACATCCGGATCAAGGAGCTTCACGGGTCCCGATGACACCACGTCCGGTGCCGCCGGCATCGGCACCGGACGAGCATCGCGGGCGGGGCGCGCCGTAGCCCCGTCCGCCGTCCTCGCCCCGGGCCGCGCGCCGGTTCCCGCCGGCGACGCGTCCGGTATCCGCAAGGCAACCCGCACGGCATTCGTACCGCACCGCACACGCAAGGCACGCAGGGAATTCACCCGGCAAGGAGGCTGCCATGTCTGTCATGTCCGCGTCTGTTTCGGCTCGGGTGGGAGTGTGGCTGATCGGCGCCCGCGGCTCCGTCGCCACCACCACCGTCGCCGGCTGCGCCGCAGTGGCCGCCGGTCTGCACCCGCCCACCGGAATGGTCACCGAGGCACCTCCGTTCGCCGACGCGGGCCTGCCCTCCCTGGCCTCGCTGGTGTTCGGCGGCCACGACGTAACTGACTGCCCGCTGCCCAAGCGCGCGGAGCAACTGGCGGCGGCCGGAGTGCTGCCGCACGGCCTCCCGGCCGTCGTGGCCGCCGAACTCGCCGCGGCGGACGCGGAGATCAGGCCGGGCGGCCCGGTGGCGGGGGACACCCGCGACCCCGACGAGGTGATCTCCGCCTTCACCCGGGACATCCAGGACTTCGCACGCAGACACGATCTGGTCCGCACGGTGGTCGTCAACGTGTCGTCCACGGAGCCCGCCGCCACCGGCGCGGCCCTGCCGCCCAGCTCGCTGTACGCGGCGGCCGCCCTGCGGGCCGGGTGCGCGTACGTGAACTTCACCCCGTCGACGGGCCTGCACCACCCGGAGCTGGCCGATGCGGTGGCGTCCTCGGGCCTGCCGTACGCCGGCCGGGACGGGAAGACCGGCCAGACGCTGCTGCGGTCCGTCCTCGGCCCCATGTTCGCCCAGCGGGCCCTGGCGGTCCGGGCCTGGTCCGGAACCAACCTGCTGGGCGGCGGTGACGGAGCCGCCCTCGCCGACCCGGCCGCCGCGGCGGCGAAGAACGCGGGCAAGGAGCGGGTCCTCGCCGACACCCTCGGCACCACACCGCAGGGCGTGGTGCACATCGACGACGTACCCGCGCTCGGCGACTGGAAGACCGCCTGGGACCACGTCGCGTTCGACGGCTTCCTCGGCACCCGGATGATCCTCCAGACCCTGTGGCAGGGCTGCGACTCGGCACTCGCCGCCCCGCTGGTCATCGACCTCGCCCGGCTCGCCCTGCGCGCCCAGGAAGCCGGTTTCCAGGGGCCGTTGGACGACCTCGGGTTCTATTTCAAGGACCCGGTGGGAGACAGCCCCGCAGCCTTGGGCGAGCAGTACGCGGCGCTGCTCCGCTTCGCCGGGCGGCTGCGCGACGGCGCGGTCCCGGCGGGTACGGAGGCGGGCGCCGCCGCTCCGGAGAACCCCGCCCTGGAGGAGGGGTGCTGAGGAGCCTGGTGTCGACGCTCCGGTCCGCGGTGCGCCGCCCGGGCGGCCGGGTACCGGCTGCGGCCCCCGCACCCGGGCCCCGCGCCCGCCCCCTCCCGCCCCGGCCGGAGAGCGCACCCCGGCAGACGCACCCCGGGACCACCCCGGCGGACGCACCCGCCCGCCGGGGCCCCGACCTGCGGGCCTGGGCCGAACTGCTGCGCCTGCCGGCCCTGTTCACCGTTCCCGGGGACGTACTGGCCGGAGCATCCGCGTCCGGCGGGCGCCCCAGCCCCCGCACCCTGCTGGCCATCGGCGCGTCCCTCTGCCTCTACGAGGCGGGCATGGCCCTCAACGACTGGGCCGACCTGGACGAGGACACCGCCGAGCGCCCCCACCGCCCGCTGCCCTCCGGCCGGGTCCGCCCCGGAGCCGCCCTCGCGGCGGCCTCCGTCTGCACCGCGGCGGGCCTTGCCCTGGCCGCCAGGGCGGGCCGCCCCGCCCTCGCCGTCGCGATCCCACTGGCGGCGGCGGTGTGGGCGTACGACCTGGGGCTCAAACGGACCCCGGCCGGCCCCGCGGCGATGGCGGCGGCACGCGGTCTCGACCTGCTTCTCGGTGCGGCGGCGACCCGGCCGGGTACCCGCGGCGTCCGGCACGCGGCACCCTCCGCGGCTCTGCTCTCCGCCCACACCCTGGCCGTCACCGCGGTCTCCCGGCGGGAGACGACCGGCGGCGCCCCGCTCGTACCGCTCGCCGCGCTCGCCACGGCCGGCACCCTCACCCTGATGCTCGGCGGCCGGCCCGGCATGCGCGGAGCATCCTCCACGCCCGCCCCGTCGACGGCCGCCGGGGACCTCCTGTGCACCGGCATCGCCACCGGCTACGCCATGACGGCCGCCCGCCCCTACCTCCACGCGGCCCTCAACCCGTCACCCGCCCTCACCCAGCGCGCCGTCGGCGGCGGCATCCGCGCCACCATCCCGCTCCAGGCCGCGCTCTGCGCCCGTTCCGGCGCCCCGGCCACCGCCCTGCTGACCGCCGTACTGGCCCCCCTCGCCGCCAGGTTCGCCCGGAAAGTGAGCATCACATGAGCCCTCTGGCCGACCTCCCCGCGACCTCGGCAACCGGCGCGCCGCTGCGGTTCGGGTACGGCAGCAACGGCCTGAGCGACCTCCGGCTCAACGACGCCCTCGGTCTCCTCGCCGACCTCGGCTACGACGGAGTCGGGCTCACGCTCGACCACATGCACCTCGACCCGCTCGCCCCGGACCTCGGCGCGCGTACCCGCCGCGTCGCCGCCCGGCTGGCGGGGCTCGGGCTGGGCGTGACCGTGGAGACGGGCGCCCGGTACGTCCTCGACCCCCGCCGCAAGCACGGCCCCACCCTCCTCGACGCCGACCCCGCCGACCGGGCCCGCCGCACCGACCTGCTGGTCCGCGCGGTCGGGATCGGCGCCGACCTCGGGGCGCACGCCGTGCACTGCTTCAGCGGAATCACCCCCGAGGGCACGGACCAGGACACCGCCTGGCAGCGGCTGACCGAGTCCATGACCCCGGTCGTGGACGCCGCCGCGACCGCCGGGATCCCCCTCGCCGTCGAACCCGAACCCGGCCACCTCCTCGCCACCCTCGCGGACTTCCACCGGCTGCGCCACGCGCTCGGCGACCCCGGGCACCTCGGCCTCACCCTCGACATCGGCCACTGCCAGTGCCTCGAACCCCTCCCGCCCGCCGACTGCGTCCGCGCCGCCGCCCCCTGGCTGCGGCACGTCCAGATCGACGACATGCGGCGCGGCGTGCATGAGCATCTGCCCTTCGGCGACGGCGAGATCGACTTCCCGCCGGTCCTGGCGGCCCTCGCCGCCACCGGCTACCAGGGCCTGACCGTCGTCGAGCTGCCCCGGCACTCGCACGCGGGGCCCGAGCAGGCCACCCGGTCCCTCCCGTTCCTGCGCCGGGCCGCCGCCACCGCGACCACGCACCACCGAAAGCCACCGGACAGCGCACCCGGTCCGGACAGCTCATCCCGTCCGGTCGGCGCGCCCCCAGGTCCCGACAGTGCACCCGCTCCGGACAGCGCACCCCCTCCGCCCGGCACGCTCACCGCCACCCCCGAAGGGAGACCCGCATGACACCCCGGACCACCGCCCCGGACGCCACCACCGCGACCGTCCCGGACACCACCGCCCCGGACGCCACCACCGCGACCGTCCCGGACACCACCGCCCCGGACGCCACCACCGCGACCGCCCCGGGCACCACCGCCCCGGACGCCACCACCGCGACCGCCCCGGACACCACTGGGCCAACCGGCACCACCCTCGCCGCCAGCTCCACCGACACGCTGCTCGCCCTGCTGCGCACCCGGCTCCACCCCGCCGCCCGCACCTGGCTGGACCGTGCCCTCGCCGACGCCACCGCGCCCCCGCGCGACCACGGCCCCCTGCCCGCATGGGAGGTGCGCCTCGCCGAAGCCGGCCGCCGCTGCGGCCCCCTGCACGCGGACGCCACCCGCGTCCTGCTGCTGCGCGCGGCCCGCGCCGACACCGACACCCTCACCCGTGTCTACCGGCAGGGCACCGCCGACGAGCGCCGCGCCGTCCTGTACGCCCTGCCCGCCCTCGTACCGGGCCCGGACGCGCTGCCCCTCGTGGAGGACGCGCTGCGCACCAACGACACCCGGCTCCTGGCCGCCGCCGTCGGCCCCTACGCCGCCCGCCACCTGGACGCCCACGCCTGGCGGCACGCCCTCCTCAAGTGCCTGTTCACCGGCGTCCCCGTCGACACGGCGGCCGAGCCGGCCCGGCGCGCCCACGGCGACACCGAACTCGCCCGCATGCTCCGCGACTTCGCCGCCGAACGCACCGCCGCCGGCAGGCCCGTGCCCGAAGACCTCCACCGGCTGCTGTCCCTCACCGGTGCCCCGGCATCCCCGCACCCGTCGGACGACCCCCACGGCAAGGAGTCCTGATGCGCCTCTTCGATCCCCACATCCACATGACCTCCCGCACCACCGACGACTACCGGGCCATGAGCGCCGCCGGAGTGCGCGCCGTCGTCGAACCCTCCTTCTGGCTCGGGCAGCCCCGGACCTCGACCGCCTCCTTCCTGGACTACTTCGACTCCCTGCTCGGCTGGGAACCCTTCCGCGCCGCGCAGTACGGCATCGCCCACCACTGCACCCTCGCCCTCAACCCGAAAGAGGCCAACGACCCCCGCTGCGCCCCGGTACTCGACGAACTGCCCCGCTACCTCGTCAAGGACCAGGTCGTCGCGGTGGGCGAGATCGGCTACGACTCCATGACCCCGGCCGAGGACACCGCTCTCGCCACCCAGCTCCAGCTCGCCGCCGACCACGGGCTGCCCGCCCTGGTGCACACCCCGCACCGGGACAAGCTCACCGGACTGCGCCGCACGCTCGACCTCGTCCGCGAGTCCGCGCTGCCGGCCGACCGGGTCCTCGTCGACCACCTCAACGAGACCACCGTCGACCTGGCCGCCGACAGCGGCTGCTGGCTCGGCTTCTCCGTCTACCCCGACACCAAGATGGACGAGAAGCGGATGGTCGCGATCCTCCGTACCCACGGCCTCGAACGCATTCTGGTCAACTCCGCCGCCGACTGGGGCCACAGCGACCCCCTGAAGATCCGCAAGGTCGCCGACCTCATGCTCGCCGACGGCTTCACCGACGACGACGTCGACCGGGTGCTGTGGCGCAACCCCGTCGCCTTCTACGGACTCAGCGGGCGCCTGAACCTGGACGCGTCCGCCACCGGACCCGCGCACGAGGGCAACAGCATCCAGCGTGGCGGGGAGTGACCCATGCGCTTCCGGCATCCCGACGGCACCGTCGTCCACCTCGCGTACTGCACCAACGTCCACCCCGCCGAGACACTCGACGGAGTCCTCGCCCAGCTCCGCGACCACTGCGAACCCGTACGCCGCCGCCTGGGCCTCGACCGCCTCGGCATCGGCCTGTGGCTCGCCAAGGACGCGGCCGAGGCCCTCGTGACCGACCCCGCCGCGCTCCGCGGGCTGCGCCTCGAACTCGCCCGGCGCGGTCTCGAAGTCGTCACCCTCAACGGATTCCCGTACCAGGGATTCGGTGACCAGGAGGTCAAGTACCGGGTCTACCAGCCGGACTGGACCGACCCCGAACGGCTCCGGTACACCCACTCGCTCGCCCGCGTCCTCGCCGCGCTGCTGCCCGACGACATCACCGAGGGCTCCATCTCCACCCTGCCGCTCGCCTGGCGCACCCCCTGGGACGACCGGCGCGCGGACGCCGCCCGCACCGCCCTGCGCACCCTCGCCGAACGCCTCGACGCCCTGGAGGAAGTGACCGGGCGTTCCATCCGGATCGGCATGGAACCCGAACCCGGCTGCATCGTGGAGACCACCGCGGACGCCATCGCCCCGCTCACCGCGATCGCCCACGACCGCATCGGCGTCTGCGTCGACACCTGCCACCTCGCCACCTCCTTCGAGGACCCCGGCACCGCCCTGGACGCGCTCACCCGGGCCGGCGTCACCATCGTCAAGTCCCAGCTCTCGGCCGCCCTCGACGCCGGCCGCCCCCGGCTCCCCGAGGTCCGCCGGGCCCTCGCCGCGTTCGACGAGCCCCGCTTCCTCCACCAGACCCGCAGCAGGCCGCGCCCCGGTGCGGCGGCCACCGGCCCGCGCGGCACCGACGACCTCGCCGAGGCGCTGAACGGCGGCACCCTGCCCGACACGGACCCCTGGCGCGTCCACTTCCACGTCCCCCTGCACGCCGCCCCCGCCGCGCCCCTCACCTCCACCCTCCCCGTCATGGAGTCCGCCCTCGCCCGCCTGGTCGGCGGCCCCCACCCGCTCACCCGCCACCTGGAGGTCGAGACCTACACCTGGCAGGCCCTGCCCCCCGAACTGCGCCCCCGCGACCGGGGCCGGCTCGCCGACGGAATCGCCGCCGAACTCGACCTCGTCCGCGACCTGCTGAGCGACCTCGGCCTGAAGGAGCTGCCGTGAACGACGAACCCACCGGCCCGAACCCCACCCCCCTGCTCGTCCTGGACGTCGTCGGCCTCACCCCGCGCCTGCTGGAGCACATGCCGCACCTAGCGGCCCTCGCCCGCACCGGCTCCCGCGCGAACCTCGACACCGTGCTGCCCGCCGTCACCTGTACCGCCCAGTCCACCTTCCTCACCGGCACCACACCCGCCGAACACGGCATCGTGGGCAACGGCTGGTACTTCCGCGAGCTCGGCGACATCCTCCTGTGGCGCCAGCACAACGGCCTCGTCACCGGCGACAAGCTGTGGGACGCGGCCCGCCGCACCCACCCCGGCTACACCGTCGCCAACATCTGCTGGTGGTACGCGATGGGCGCCGACACCGACATCACCGTCACCCCCAGGCCCGTGTACTACGCGGACGGCCGCAAGGAACCCGACTGCTACACCCGGCCCCCCGCACTCCACGACGAACTCACCGCCGAACTCGGCACGTTCCCCCTGTTCCACTTCTGGGGGCCCGGCGCCGACCTCGTCTCCAGCCGGTGGATCGCCGACGCCACCCGGCACATCCTGCGCACCCGCACCCCCGACCTCGCCCTGTGCTACCTCCCGCACCTCGACTACGACCTCCAGCGCTACGGCCCCGACGACCCGCGCTCCCACCGCGCCGCCACCGAACTGGACGCCGTGATCGCACCGCTGCTGGACGACGCCCGCGCCGAGGACCGCACCGTCGTGGTCCTCTCCGAGTACGGCATCACCCCCGTCGACCGCCCCGTCCACATCAACCGCGCCCTGCGCCGCGCCGGACTGCTGGAGGTGCACACCCAGGACGGCATGGAGTACCTGGACCCGATGGCCTCCCGCGCCTTCGCGGTCGCCGACCACCAGATCGCCCACATCTACGTAAACCGCCCCGAGGACCTGGAGGCCACCCGCGCCGCCCTCGCCGGCCTGCCGGGCATCGACGTGCTCCTCGACGACGAGGGCAAGAAGGCCCACCACCTGGACCATCCCCGCTCCGGCGAACTCGTCGCCCTGGCCGAACCGGACTCCTGGTTCACGTACTACTACTGGCTCGACGACGCCCGCGCCCCCGACTTCGCGGCCCTCGTCGAGATCCACCGCAAACCCGGATACGACCCGGTCGAGCTGTTCATGGACCCGCTCGATCCCTACGTCAAGGTCAAGGCCGCCACCGCGCTCGCCCGCAAGAAGCTCGGCATGCGCTACCGCATGGCGGTCGTACCCCTCGACGCCTCACCCGTACGCGGCAGCCACGGCCGCCTCCCGGAACGCGACGAGGACGGCCCGCTCCTCATCTGCTCCACCCCCGACGCGGTCGGCGACCGCATCGCGGCCACCGACGTGAAGTCCCTGCTCCTCGCCCTGGCCGGCCTGCCGCGGTGACCTCCCGTACCGGGGCCGGCACCGCACGGCTCGCCGGCCCCGGGAGTCAGTGGGCCCCGGCGGCCCCGTCGTCGACGGCGATCCCCAGCCGGCCCGCCACGGCGGTGAGGGCGGGCCCCAGCGGGAGCGCGACGCGGGTGACGGCATGGGTGTCGCCCCGCGTCGCGTCCCGGTTGACGATCAGCACCGGTTTCCGCTCCTCGGCCGCCTGGCGCACGAACCGGAGACCGGACATCACCGTCAGGGAGGACCCGAGGACCAGCAGCGTCGACGCCTCACGGACCATCGCCCGGCAGCGCGCCACCCGCTCCGCGGGCACGGCCTCGCCGAAGAACACCACGTCCGGCTTGAGGACGCCGCCGCAGACCGCGCAGGGCACCACCCGGAAGTCCACGACCTGCTCGTCGGTGAGGTCGGCGTCACCGTCCGGATTGAGGCCGGCGGCCACCGGCGCGAAGCCCTCGTTGGCCTCCTCCAGCCGGGCGGCGAGTTCGCGGCGCGCGCCGAAGGTGCCGCAGGAGAGGCAGACGACCCGGTCCAGGCTCCCGTGGAGCTCCACCGCGTCCCGGCTGCCGGCCGCCTGGTGCAGGCCGTCGACGTTCTGGGTGATCACACCGGAGACCAGACCGTGCCGCGCGAACGCGGCCACCGCCCGGTGCCCCGCGTTGGGGCGCGCCCGGCCGAACGTACGCCACCCGAGGTGACTGCGCGCCCAGTAGCGCCGCCGGGCAGCGGCGTCGGCGGTGAACTCCTGGTAGGTCATCGGGGTGTGCCGGCTCAGGCTCCCGCCGTCCCCCCGGTAGTCGGGAATGCCCGACTCCGTGGAGATGCCCGCCCCGCTGAGCACCAGCACACCGCCGGCGGTCAGTGCCTCGGCGACCGGAGACGGATCCGTGGTTCCGGGCGGCAGGTCTTCGGGCGGGGTCCAGGTCAGAGTGGGACGCATGCGCATGCTCCCAGATTACGGCGGCCCCGAACGGCGGGTCCCGGGGCCGGTCACCGGCGCCGCCGCCAGTCCACGACCAGGGCGCCGACCCCGGCCGCGGTGATCAGCCCGCACACCAGATGGGTGCCGAGGGAGGCACCACGGTACGAAGCCACCGTGTTGACCACCGCGGCGGCGACCGCGACCACCCACAGAACGGCGCGGATGAGATCGTTACGCGTGACGCCGCCCCGCTGCGCCGGGACGGCGGTGCGGGTGCGGGCAGGATCGACATCGGTCATGGGAACTCCCTGGTTGCGTCCGTGGTAAGGGTCCGTGACCGAAACTACGGACCCACCGGCCCGAGGCCGATCCCGCGTGCGCCCGGCCCGTGGTGGTGCCTGCTGTACCGCCCGCCACGCGGGCGGGCGCGTACGCTCCGCACGCGTCACCGGGAACTCCGGAGAGGTGTGCCGACGGACATGGGTGTGGGGGCGGGGGCCGAGGTGGAAGCGGAGCGCGCGACGACAGCGGGGGCGTGGGCCGGGACGGACGCGGAGCACGCGACGGGCGCGGGATTCGGAGCAGCCGTCGCACGAACCCTGCGCGCGGGGGGCCGGGCACTCAAGCAACTCGTCGGCGGGCTCGGTACGGCCGTCGCGGCGCTGGCCCTGCTGGCCCTGCTGGTCGTCGCGGCCGTGACCGCACCGATCGGGCTCGGGCTGCTCCTCGCCGCGCCCACGCTGCGCGCGGTGCGCCTGCTCGCCGACCGGAAGGGCGGAGCGCGGACGGCTCTCCCGGTGGGGCCCGGAAGTGGTCGCCCCCGGACCTCCACCGACCGGGCTGCGGCTCGCACTCCTCGATCCGGTCACCCACCGGGAGCTGCGGTGGCTGACCCGGCACGCGACCGTCGGACTGCTGCTGGGACTCCTCGGCGTGTGGCTCCCCGCCTCCGCCGTACGCGACACCGCCTTCCCGCTGTACTGGCCCTTCGTTCCCGCGGACTCGTCCGCCACCGCCATGGGGTACGGAACCGCCGACTCGTGGCCCGACGCCCTCTCCGTGGGCCTGCTCGGCATCGGCTGGATCGCCATCGTCGTGGGCCTGTTCCCCGCCATGGCACGGCTTCAGGCACGCTCCGGCCGACGCCTGCTGTCGGCCGGCTCCGACCTCGACCTGTCGCTCCGCGTCGCGGAACTGACCGCCACCCGCGCCGCGGCACTCGACGCCCACACCACCGAACTGCGCCGCATCGAGCGGGCGCTCCACGACGGCACGCAGAACAAGCTCGTCTCGGTCGCCGTGCTGCTCGGTGCCGCCCGCCGCCAAGTGGTCCGCGACCCCGCGGGCGCGGACGAGCTCCTCGAACGCGCCCAGTCCGCCGCGGAGCAGGCACTCGCCGAACTCCGCACGGTCGTGCGCACCATCCTCCCGCCCGTGCTGGACGACCGGGGCCTGGCCGGAGCGCTCTCCGGACTCGCCGCGCAGAGCCCGGCGCCCTGCCGGATCGACGTGGAGACCACCGAACGGTGTCCGGCATCCGTCGAGGCGACGGCCTACTACACGGTCGCCGAGGCCCTCACGAACGTTGCCAGACACAGTGGCGCCCGACAGGCCGTCGTGACCGTCCGCGCCCGCGGCGGCCATCTGCGCCTGACCGTCACCGACGACGGCCGCGGCGGCGCCGACCCGGAGAAGGGGTCCGGCCTCACCGGCATCCGGCGCAGGGTCCTCGCGCACGACGGTACGCTCCACCTGACCAGCCCGGCCGATGGCCCGACCACCCTTGAAGTGGAACTTCCCTGTGGACCGTGACCTGCGGATCGTCATAGCCGAGGACGACCCCCTGCTGCGCGAGGGGCTCGCCCTCCTGCTGCGCGCCGAATCGATGGACGTGGTCGCCACGGCCGCGACCCCCGACGAGGCGCTGAAAGCCATCGAGGAACACCGGCCGGACGCCGCGATCCTCGACGTACGGATGCCGCCCACCCACACCGACGAGGGCATCCGTGTGGCGGTCGAAGCCCGGCACCGCCGACCCGGCCTCCCCGTCCTGGTGCTCTCCGCCTACGTGGAACAGAGCTTCGCCACCCAGCTGCTCACCGGCGGGGTCGGCGGGCTGGGATACCTGCTCAAGGAACGGGTGGGCCGGGTCGAGGAGTTCCTCGAAGCGCTCCACCGGGTGGCTTCGGGCGGCACGGCCATCGACCCCGAGGTCGTGGCCCAGCTCTTCACCCGCACCCGCCAGGACCCCCGGCTGGAACGGCTGAGCCCGAGAGAGCGGGACGTGCTGGCGCTCATGGCCGAGGGCCTCGGCAACGGCGCCATCGCCACCCGCCTCGTCGTGACGGACGGCGCGGTCCACAAGCACATCCGCAGCATCTTCGCCAAGCTGGATCTCGCCCCCACCGACCAGGCGGACCGGCGGGTCGCGGCAGTCCTCCACTACTTGGAGGACACCCGGCGCCGGGCGTGACACCGCCTCGGCGCGGCGACCGGTACAGCCTGCTGTACCTCTGAACGGGTGCGCGCGGCAATGATCCGCGGACGCGCCGCTGATGTGCTGGACCGCGTCACATCAGCCCCGTCCGGAGGGACATCCCGATGCGTTCCCACACCCCTGCCCGCAGCAGCACCACGGCCGGCGACGATCCGGCTGCCGAGGCGCCGCAACCCAGCTGGGCGGACCCGGGGACGGGCCGGTCCAGGCTGCGGGCCGCCCTCCGACGGCATCCCCTGACCTGGTTCTTCTCCCTCGCCTTCGTCCTGAGCTGGCTGGCCTGGACGCCCTACGTCCTGTCCGGCAACGGCCTGGGGGTATGGCAGGCGGCCTTCCCGTCCGTCGGTGGCACCACCCAGGTCCTGGGGGTCCTGCCCGGCGCGTACCTCGGACCGATCGGGGCGGCGCTCCTCGTCACCTGGGCCGTCGAGGGACGAGCCGGACTCCGGGTCTGGCGCGGGAGGATGACCCGGCTGAAGGTGCGCCTGCGCTGGTTCGTCGCGGTCCTCCTCGCGGTTCCGGCCGCACTGACGCTCGCCACCACGGTGGTGGCCGGACGCGCTCCGGTGCTGCCCTCGCTCGCCGTTCTGGCCGCCTACCTGCCCGGGCTCGTCCTCCAACTGGTCACCACCGGCCTCGCCGAAGAACCCGGCTGGCGGGAATTCGCCATGCCCCGCCTGCAGCGCCGCTACGGCCCCCTGACGTCCACCCTCGTCGTCGGCCTGCTCTGGGGCGCCTGGCACCTGCCGCTCTTCCTCACCGAATGGGGCGGCGGCCCGCACGTGGACCCCCTCCGGGTCCTGGAGTTCCTGGGGACCACGCTCGCCTTCAGCTCCGTGATGACCTGGCTGTTCAACCGCTCCGGCGAGAGCATGCCGCTGGTCATGCTGCTGCACACCGGCGTCAACAACTTCTTCTCCGTGGCGTGGCCGTACGTCTTCCCCTCGCTCCCCTCGGACAGCACGACACACGCGTTCCTGCTCTGCTCCACGGTGGCCGCGCTCACCGTCCTCGTCACCACCCGTGGCCGCCTCGGACTGCCGGCGAAGCCGTCGGCCGCGCTCGCGGCCTGAACCCGGCCCGAACCCGGGGGCGGGAGGTACAGCCTGCGTGCGTGCGGCAGGCTGTTCCACCGCGCCCGGCGGACGAACCGCGAGCCCGCTCCCCGATCCACGGTGGCGGGCGAACCGGCGCTTGAGCCGGCCCCGCCTGTCCGGCAGGGCGGGGCCGGACGACCGATGGTCTACTGGGGGGTGCGGGAGCCCCCCGGACATGTCCCGGAGGCGCCCCGCCCTCCCCCTCCTCCTGCCACTACGGGTCCTGCCATGCACCCTTGCCGTGCAGATGTCGTGAGACGAGTTCCCCGCGCCGTCGTCGCTGTCGCTGTCGCTGCCGTCCTGGCCGTCGGCTCTCCCGCGGCGGTCGCGGCCGCGTCCTCCCCGGGCGTTCCCGCCGCGATCGGGCTCCCCGCCTCCTCCGACGCACCGGACGGCAGGACGGATCCGCGCACCGAGATCGCCGCCCTCGCGATCCCGGCGATCGGCGTCGCGGACCTCCGCGTGGTTCCGTACGAGGGCACGACGGACGACACACCCGGTACCCGCATCCAGGACAGGGGAGTGGCCGCGAGCCCGTACGGCAAGGACGGCGGCGTCGGGCCGGGCGAGACCGGGAACTACCTGGTGACGGCCCACCGGCTGTCCGCCGGGGGACCGCTGCGCGACCTCCCGTCGCTCGACAGGGGCGACCGGGTCCTCGTGACGGAGGACGGCACGTTGTACGAGTACCGGATCACCGGAACCCGGGAGACCTCGTTCCGCTCCGCCCGCTCGCTCGCCGAACAGCGGGCCGAGGTGCCGGGCAAGCCCGGCGAGAAACCGACCCGGGCCATGATCACCCTCTCCACCTGCGCCACACCGGAGGACGACGCGGCCGGAAACCACTGGCGCGACGCCCACGACAACCCGGAGCACCGCATCGACAAGATCGGCGTACTGGTGTCCGTGCGCCCGGCGTGAACCGTGAGCCGCGCGCGGCCGGAGCGCCCACCGGGGACACCGCGCTCGGCACCCGGGCGACCGGTGTCGGAGGGCCGAGCGCCGGACTACCGTAAAGGTATGGCCAGAACCGAGCGTCAGAGCAATCGGCAGGCCGACTACGTATGCCCGGCATGTGAGCGGCCCGTCGAGAGCGTGGTCGCACGGCGCAAAACCCTCGGCATCTTCGTACCCCGCTGGGTTCCCGGCCCCTGTCACAACCCCGGCTGTCCCCGGTTCGCGGATGAGCCCGCGACCACTACGAGCCCCTCGAAACGCCACGTACGAGCCCCGCGACGCCCGGAGCCGCGCCCCTTCCACGACGGGAGCCAGTGACCGGGCCACCGTCGGCGACGAGGAGGGCCCGGCATCGGGACCACGACGCCGGCGCCCGGCCACCGGCAGGTTGAGCGTGCGCCGCAGCACGATCGGCGCGACGACCGCGAAGGGGACGCCGACGAACAGGCACCGGCGCCGGCCGGGCCACGAGGTACCGGTGATGACGTCGCCGAGCAGCGGTCCGCCGACAGTCGCGACGGCGAAGGCGGCGCCCGGGTAGCCGGAGTAGCGGCCGCGCCGGCGGGGCGAGATCGTCGCGGCCGGCACGATCTGCCCGAGGGCGGACAGGCCGTCGCCCATGCCCTGGATGGACCGGGCGGTGATCAGAGCGGCGGGGTTCTGCGCGAAGCCACCTGGTGGCAGTGGTTGTTACGGGGCGGAGGTCCGGGGAGTGGCCGGCGGTCTCCCGGCAGGCGGGCCGGTGCGCGCCAGAAGAAGTCCTTCGACGCCCTTCAGGAAGGTCGCGGAGACCAGTTCGGGGTCGAAGAGGCAGCCGGCCGCCATGGCGCCGTCCCTGAGCATGACGAGGTGCCGGGCGGCGGGTGCGTCGCCGGTCCGGGCCAGCAGGTCCGTGACGGTGTTCAGGAACCACTGCCGGTGGGTCAGGACGGCTCGGTGTATCGGGTGTGTGGGGTCGGGGTATTCGGCTGCCGCGTTGAGGAAGGCGCAGCCGCGGAAACCGGGGGTCCGGATGCCGTGGGCGATGGATTCGGCGACGGCCTGGACCGTGCCGACGGCTGACTGGCTGATCGCCCGGGCGGCGGTGACCCGTTCGCGGATCCCCCTGTCGGCTTGATCGAGGTAGGCGAGTATGAGCTCCTCCTTGCCCGCGAAGTGCCGGTACAGAGTGGCCCGGGTCACCTTGGCCTCGGCGGTGATCCGGTCGATGCCGACGGAGTGGATTCCCTCCGCATAGAAGATTCTGGTTGCCGTGCTGAGCAGCCGTGCTTGCGCTTCGGAGGCGCCGGCGCTTTCCGGGGTCGGGTCCATGGCGGCAGGCTAGCAAAAAACAAGATAGAACGTTCGGTCTTGACGAAGTTCCGATCGGGCGCCTTTAATGATGTGACCGAACGTTCTCCTTCGGTGGGTTGCTGCTCGTCGCACCCGGCCGACGGCCTCACGGCCGACGACCGGGTGGCGGACTCAGGTCCGTGCCCGACCCGGGTTCCGAATCAAGTGCCGGTGTCCGGCCCCGTGTTGCCGGGGCCGGAGCTCGGCGTCCAGCCCTCCGCAGTGAGAAGCCACAGCGAATCGAAAGGCCACATCATGCGTGTCCGTATTCCGCGCCGCGTCGCGCTTGCCGTCGGTGCCCTGACGCTGCTCGGTGCCACCACCGCTCCGGGGGTGGCACTGGCGACCGACAAGGGACCTTCCTCCGACAAGCCGACCGTCGTCCTGGTCCACGGGGCGTGGGCGGATTCCTCCAGCTGGTCCTCGGTGATCGAGCGACTGCGCAAGGACGGCTATCCCGTCCGCGCCCTCGCAAATCCGCTGCAGGGACTCACCAGCGACACCGCCTACGTCTCCAGCTACCTGTCCACGATCAAGGGCCCCGTGGTGCTGGTCGGCCACTCCTACGGCGGCGCGGTGATCACCAACTCCGCCGCCTCGGACCCCGGCGTCAAGGCCCTCGTCTACATCGCCGGCTTCATCCCCGCGACGGGGGAGACCGTGGGCGACCTGGCCGCGCAGTCCACACCCGCCATCCCGCTGGTGTCGACCACCGTCCCGGGCGGTACGGACGTGTCCATCGATCCGGACCACTTCCGGGAGGTCTTCGCCGGTGACGTCGACCGGACCACGGCCGCCGACCTGGCGGCGGTCCAGCGGCCCGCCAACACCAAGGCGGTCACCGACGCCAGTACTCAGGAAGCCTTCCGCACCATCCCCTCCTGGAGCCTGATCACCCGTCAGGACCACGCGATCGCCCCCGACCTGCAGCGCTCCATGTCCCAGCGGGCCGGCGCCCACACCGAAGAGGTCAACGCCTCCCACGCCGTCATGGTCAGCCGCCCCGCCGCAGTCACCCGCATCATCGAGGACGCCGCCCGCAGCACCCGGTGAGACACCACTCCGCATGACCGCCTTGCCGGCCGGGGCCGAGGCGTCCGGCCCCGGCCGGCAAGGCCGGCCGAGCGACGCTCCGCACGAATTTTTCTCAAGATCTCCAAGACAGAGGTGTCATGACTGTGACGACACACCAGCAGCTCGGCCGTCTGACCGACGTCCTGCGCCGGACCATCCCTGAAGGGCAGGTGGTCTCCACCGGGCCGGAGTACGACACCGGCCGGCACATCTGGAACGGCGCGGTGTCGGCTCGCCCCGGAGCGATCCTCCGGTGCGCCGATCCGGCCGGGATCGGCACCGCCGTACTGGCCGCGCGGGAGTCCGGGGTCCCTCTGACGGTGCGCGGCGGCGGTCACGACTGGGCCGGGAGAGCGCTGAGCGACGGCGGCCTGACCATCGACCTTTCCGGCCTGCGCCGGGTGAGGGTGGATCCGATGGCGAAGGTCGCCGAGGTGGCGGGAGGGGCCACGGCCGCCGATCTCGTCGCCGCCACCGAGCCGTTCGGCCTGACCGCGGCGACCGGTACCGCCGGCTCCGTGGGCATGGCCGGCCTGACCCTCGGCGGCGGCTACGGGCCGCTCGGCGGCCGCTTCGGACTCGCGCTGGACAACCTCCTGTCCGCAGAGGTGGTGCTGGCCGACGGGTCGGTCGTCACGACCGACGCCGAACGGGAGCCGGACCTGTTCTGGGCGCTGCGCGGCGGTGGCGGGAACTTCGGGGTCGTCACCTCGATGCGCGTACGCCTGCACGCCGTGCCGACGCTGCTGTCCGGCATGGTGCTGTTCGCCTGGGAGCAGGCCGCGGGTGTGCTGGCCGGACTGCCGGACGTCCTGGCCGGGAGCCCGGACGAACTGACCGTTCAGTCCGGTGTTCTGCCCGGCCCCGACGGCAAGCCCGTGGTGTTCCTCTCGCCCACTTGGAGCGGCGACGACCTCGCCGCGGGGGAGCGCGCGCTGGCCCGGCTCGACACCCTCGGCACACCCCTCGTCTCCCGGATCGCGCCGACCACCGTGTCCGGGATGCTCGCGAACGTCGACGCACAGTTCCCCTCCGGCCGGCACGTCGAGATCCGGACGCGTTCCGTACCCTCCCTGACCTCGGGAGTGCGGGACGTGCTGAGCCTCGCGGGCGCCACCCTCACCTCGCCCCACTCGGCCGTCTCCGTGCACAGCCTGCACGGAGCCGCGGCACGCGTACCCGTGACCGAAACGGCGTTCGGCAACCGCGCCCCGCACCTCATGATCGAGATCATCGCGCAGTGGGAGCCCGGCGACACCCGTGCGGCCGGGCACCGCGCCTGGGCCGGCGAACTGGCCGGCGCCCTCGACCCCGACGCGCTGCCGGGCGGCTACCCCAACCTGCTCGGACCGGACGAGCCCGCACGCACCGCGCACGCCTACGGCCCGAACGCCGAACGGCTGCTCACCGTCAAGCACCGGTACGACCCCTACCGCACCTTCAACGCGACCTCCTTGCCGGTCCCGTCCCGAACCCGGTGACGGCCCGTCGACGCGGGCAGACCACTCTCCGCATCCATCCACGGACAACAGAGGCAGACCAGTGAACCTTCGAACCAACACGACCCGCTATGCGGTCATCGCCGGATTTCTTGGAGCCACAACCGTGCTGACCGTTCCTCAGGCCATGGCCACGAGTGATCGTGCGAACACCGGTTCCATCAACGGCACCGTCCAGGCGGCCAGGCCGCTCGGCGCACTCGGTCCTCTGACCGACCTCGTCATCGAGCGGATCCGCGTGAGCGACGACGTGGCGGCGTCCAAGTTCGGAACCGACTCGCCCATCGAGGACCCGGTGCGCGAGGAACAGGTACTGGCGCAGGTCCGCACACAGGCCGACGCCGCCGGGGTGGACCCGGACGCGGCCGTCGCGTTCTTCCGGGACCAGATCACCGCGAGCAAGCTCGTACAGAAGGGCTTGTTCGCCCGCTGGACCGCCCACCCGGAGGAAGCACCCACGACGCGCCCCGACCTCGGCCCGATCCGCGAGCAGCTCGACCGGCTCACCACGGACCTGCTTCAGGAACTCAAGGACACGGAAGAACTCCGGGACGAGCCCGTCGCCTGCACGGTGCAATTGGCCCTGGCCGCCGGGTCCGGGGCAGCCTTCGAGCGGCTGGACACGCTCCACCGCCAGGCACTCAGGACAGCGACACAGTCGGTGTGCCGCTCCGAGGGGTGACCGGACAGCGTCGAGCCTCTCCCGACTTCCCCGGACCAACCTCAGTCGGTCTCTGACAGTTGGTGCAGCCGCCAGAAAATCGGCTGCACCAACGCCTGGGAACTGCGGGAGGAGATCGTGCCACTCGGCTGCAAGGCCGGCTACCAGCGCGTGCGCGCCCACCTGCACGACAGACGCACCTCACCGCGGCCGGGGTCCGCCCCGGCCGCCCGCGCCCGACCGTAGCCGGATGGATCCTCCGCCATCCGGACACCCACACCGAGACCGGGCAACTCCGGCTCAAGACCGTACGGACGCACTGCCCCGAACCCGACGCACTCACCCGGCACGTCGGCTCCCTCGCGACCCTGCTCACTGAGCCCGAGGACGGGCGCCTGCCCGACCTGCCTGATCTGGCCGGCCGAGCTCCGGCTACGTCAGCAGCCGGATGCCGGGCTGCTGAGCCCTTGCTCCGAGGAGTTCCGCCGAACCGTACGCGGCAGGCCACGAGCCGGTCGTCGTGGCGATGACACCGGGGAAGGTCGCGGAGCCGCTGAATCGCCGCGCGGGGGGACGCCCTCCGCCGACTCGATCACCGGAGGAGGCCCGCCGGGGCATGCGTGCCGGTTCGGTCGCACGGGAGTGGCCGGGCGGGAGCACCCGCTCTGGCGTCAGCACCCCGACGGAGAGTCACCGCACTGACGGCGGCCGGTCAGGCGGCGCGGGTCTGCAGGATTCCTTCGAC